>CANNNB010000276.1 GCA_947505995.1 Comamonadaceae bacterium | reverse complement strand
AACTGCTCTACAACGCTGAATGGCGTTGGAACAAGATAAGCAGGTACGTTAAAAAAACGGATGGCCAAGTCCCACAAAATTAACATCACAACAATTAATAAACAGGGTCGCACCCAAACTGAATTCAAGATTTTGTTCATAGTCATCAGCTTGTAATTTTTCTTTTTAACCCATGGTCGTATGGCAATGCTGGATTCGCAAATTCAACATCGTTGCGCACGAAGTGCAATGCACATGCTCTTCGCCACTTGGTCGATAAGTTGCTACTACTTTGATGAAACGTGTTGCCATGGTGAAACGACACTCCACCCTTAGAGACCGGCGCAGGAGACATTGGTTGCAAATTTAAAATTTCAGATGGCAACTGCAAGTTGTAGGGCTCATCTTTGGGTGCTATATGTTGGTAAACAGGACCCAAATTTGTTCCATCACCGAAATACAAACACCCATTCTCTAAAGTTGAATCGTCCAATGCAATCCAGGCAGTGATCACACCCTTGATATCTGTTGGACCAAAATAAAAATTATCTTGATGCGCTGGCTTGGGCCCTCCGCCTTCTGGGCCCTTGAAAAATATTTGGCTAAAGTAAACGGAGACACCCTTTCCAACCAAGGACTCAACCAATCCTACAAGTCTAGAGTTTTTAGCAATTTTCAATACTTTGGCACGGTGCGCATGCGGGTTATCCAGTTTGCGTAAAACGGTTTTACCCTTAATGCCGCCATCAATGTACCAACTCCGTTTTTCACTTGGCAGCTCATCTAGAAATTCTTCACCCCACTGCTCGATATCTCTCACCAACTCATTCATTTGTTCCGCATCAAAAACACCTGGAACAGTCAGATGTCCAACCTGGTGATACATGAATTTCGCTGAGTCACTCAAATTGATTACGTTTTCACTGTCTGCGACCATGCCTAACTCTCCTTAAATTGATGCGATAGACGAGAAATTAATTAACCATTTGGTGAACTATATGAGTTGCCAATACAAAGTCAATATTTATGAAGCTTTAGATCCTAAGGACATACCCTAAGATCACCTCGCACATGTGTGAAAGCCTTTCACTTTTAGCTTTTGGGTTCATCAAACCTTTGCCAAAAATAATAGACAGGGTTGAGTTATTTGAAAGGTAAAAATAAGAGAGGCCTGCAATTGAGATGTACAACTGAACCGGATCGATACCCCCTCTGAACTCTCCTGAAATTCGGCCTTTTTCAAGAATTTCACCCAACAATTCAATCAATGGCGAGTTCAATGCCCTGGCGTGATTAGATTCTTGGATGTGCCGTCCTTTATGAAGGTTTGCACTGTTCAATATCGTTAAGAAATCAGGATTTTCTAAATAATAGTTCCACGTAAATTCAACCAATTTTCTGATTGCTGCCGCAGGTTTTAGTGCCACTAAGTTAAGATCTTTTTCGCTTTCTCTGATTTTTCCATAGGCTGCTTCAAGCACCGCTTGAAACAACTGATCCTTATCAGAAAAATAATAGTAAATTAACCTCTTATTGAGACCTGAGCGCTCCGCAATTCGGTCAATTCGTGCGCCACCCAAACCGAATAAAGAGAACTCCTCTGACGCTGCTTTCAGGATGACTGCGCGAGACCTTTCAGCGTCTCGCGTCTTGGGGATTTGTGAAGATTTTTGAACACTCATACACCGCATAATTAACCATTTTGTTAATTAAGTCAAGAGATACGGCTTTGAGGACATCTCCAATCTTGTGGATGTAGTTTTTTCATTAGCATCTTTTCAAGCTAAACATGACGCACCATTTAGGAACGCTCAGGAACAAAGAATGGCATTGACCGCATGGTAATTTCAATGTTCAAATATTTTCTTGAAGATACAGACAAGGTAACTCAAAGTAAATTTGCAGATGTTGTTCAGGCAAATCTAAATCTAAGAACCGCCCTCAATACTACTGATAGCGGGTCAATGATATTGATTGCTTAAGTGAAAAGAAGAAAGCCACTGACCGAAATCAGTTGCTTTTTCACTATTGGTGGGCCCACCAGGACTGGAACTAATCTTTACCTTCAAAATTGCATTCACTCTGGACACCCCTACCTGTCCAAAGCGAGTCGGTATCGAAGGCAACTCAGTCCCCTCGAGTTCAAGAGACGTGAAATTGCCGTACCTTGTGAAGAGTGTCTAAAAAAATTGGGGGAATGCCAAACTTGCAATTAAGTTTCTGTGTGGTGGCTTACACAGACGTCTGATCATTCAACTGTAATTTTTTCATCCTTGACGATTTTGGCCATAGCAGGAATTTCAGCTTTCAACCAGTTGCTGAATTGATCAGGCGACATATTGTTTGGCTCTGCACCCAAAATGACCAAACGCTCCTTGATATCTGGCAGTGCCACAATTCGCGCCACTTCAGCGTTGAGCTTATCCACAATGGCCTTGGGCGTACCAGCGGGAGCCAACAAACCTTGCCAGCTACCGGTCAGGAAACCGGGCAGAGTTTCACCAACCGTGGGGGTGTCGCCCAACTGCGAGTTGCGCTTGGCACTGGAGACCGCCAGTAACTTTATCTTGCCTGATTTGACATGCGGGTAGCTGGCCACCATGCCATTGAAGGCTACATCAACTTGCCCGCCAATCAAGTCGGTCATGGCTTGCGCCCCGCCTTTGTAAGGTACATAACCCCATTGAATGCCGCTGCGCTGTGCAAAAACAACTCCTGCTATGTGGACTGCACTTCCCATGCCAGCAGCCGCAGCAAAATTGACTTTGCCGTTTTGAGCTTTGGCATAAGCCACCAATTCACTGGTACTGTTTGCAGGAATTTTGGTGCTGACCAGCAACAGGTGGGGGGAGTAGCCAACCATGGCCACTGGAGCAAAGTCGGTCAATACGTTAAAGGGAAGTTTGTAAAGTGCAGGACTGATAACCAGGTTGCCTACATCCATCAACACCAATGTATAGCCATCTGGAGAAGACTTTGCACCTGCATCGGCACCAAGATTACCGCTAGCGCCGGGACGGTT
>CANNNB010000275.1 GCA_947505995.1 Comamonadaceae bacterium | reverse complement strand
GACAAGCCATAGTGTGCCAAGGCAATCATGCTGTGAAACCACAAGTCAGCCACCTCGCCCACCAGCTTGTGGGGATCGCCGCCGCGGTCCAGATCTTTGGCCGCCATCACTGTTTCGGTGGCTTCCTCGCCAATTTTTTTCAAAAAAGCGTCTGGCCCTTTGTGCAGCAGGCGCGCCACATAACTTTTTTCAGGATCGCCGCCGTTGGCCGGTTTGCGACTTTCAATCACGGCCGCTAAGCGGGCCAAGGCATCGGTTGAACTCATGATTTAGGCAACGAGTGCTCACTTGTAAATAGTTTCAGGGTCTTTCAAGACCGGCTCGGTGGCGACCCATTCGCCATTTTGATGCGCTTTGAAGAAACAACTGTGACGGCCTGTGTGACAGGCGATGCCGGGCTCATGTCCCAATTGGGTGACTTTAAGGAGCACCACATCGTTGTCGCAATCTAAGCGAATGTCATGCACTGTTTGCACGTGGCCCGACTCTTCGCCTTTGAACCACAGCTTGTTGCGTGATCGGCTGAAATACACCGCACGCTTCAGCTCGGCCGTTTTTTCTAGGGCCTCTCGGTTCATCCACGCAAACATCAGCACATCACCCGTGCTGACTTCTTGGGCGATAACGGGCACCAAGCCCTGCGCATCCCATTTAATTTGATCAAGCCATTTCATGGTGAGAATCTACCACTTGTCTAAGCCTTGGATAGGCGTTTGCTTACAAACGGACAGGGATGCCTCGCTCGCGCATGCGCTGCTTGGCTTCCTGGACGGTGTATTCGCCGTAGTGAAAAATGCTGGCAGCAAGCACGGCATCTGCCCCGCCCTGCTGCACACCATCGGCCAGATGGTCCAAATTGCCCACGCCACCTGATGCAATGACAGGCACTTGCACCGACTCACTCACGGCCTTGGTTAGGGCCAAATCGAAGCCAGACTTGGTACCGTCGCGGTCCATGCTGGTGAGCAAAATTTCGCCAGCGCCAAACTCGGCCATCTTGGTAGCCCACTGCACAGCGTCTAAACCGGTGTTTTGCCGGCCGCCGTGGCTGTAAACGTCCCAACCTTCACCGCGCAATGTGACATCTTGGCCATGACGGCGTTTGGCATCAATGGCCACCACAATGCACTGAGCGCCGTACTTTTGTGACGCATCTCGAATGACTTGGGGGTTGGCAATGGCAGCTGAATTGAAACTGGTTTTGTCGGCACCTGCATTGAGCAATCGGCGCACATCTTCAACGGTTCTGACACCACCGCCCACTGTGAGTGGAATGAAAACCTGTGAGGCTACCGCTTCAATGATGTGAAGAATCAGATCGCGGCCATCGCTGGTGGCAGTGATGTCCAAGAAAGTGAGTTCATCCGCACCTTGATCGTTGTACTTGGCGGCAATTTCGACCGGGTCGCCTGCATCGCGAAGCTCAACAAAGTTAACGCCTTTGACCACGCGGCCGCCTGTGACGTCAAGGCAAGGAATGATGCGTTTGGCTAGCATGATGTTGAGACTGTGAGTTGTTGCCAAGCTTCCCATTGCTGAGAGGGCTGGACTTCGATGCAAGACGTGACACGCGCCGCTTCTACGCACAACATGCGTTGATAGCCATCAGCGGGCATGTCTTTGAGTTGGCTGCATTTTTCAGCACCCGGATTCCAAACCACGCTTTGACCCCATGCGTCGCTTTGTGAAATGTGCATTGGTTCATTGCCATCATGCAAAACCCAAGTAGGCTGATTTTCAATGGCCACGTCGTAGACCCGGTCAAATTCGGTTTTGAATGTGAGTTGGCCAAGGCATGCTTGGTGGGTGTCATTCACAGCATTCCACTCGGCTTGATTGGCCTGGCCATGCAAGCTCACTTGGTCAATGTGATTCACGGCAAAGTAGGTGTGCAAAGCGCCGGTGAAGCTAAGCGTTTGCAGGCCGAGGTTTTGAACTGAGAGTTGAATTTTCAAACTTTGCGCAAGTAGAGACACCTGAAGCTGCGCTTTGAATTGAAAAGGCCAAAGGGCTTGAGTTTGGGCATTGTCTGACAACTCAAAAACTTTTTGCGGTCCCTGACTTTGCTCGTCGAGCAACCGCCACGCTAAGTTGCGCGCAAACCCATGTTTGGGCAAAGTGCCGCGTTGGTTAAATTGCGGAAAGCAAACCGGAATGCCACCGCGAATGGCGGTGGTGCCATCAGACACAGACGAAGGGCTTAAATACAAACGCTCGCGGCCGCCAGCCTGCCATGACAACACCTGAGCACCCTGCTGGGCTACAAATACACTGTCGCCTTGAGGCAATGACCAGCGCCAACCTGCGTGGCCTAAAAAAGTATCAGTCGTAAAGTTCATCGGCCCGCGCCTGGGCTGCTTGGAAATCAAGGTCGCCAGAATAAATGGCTCGGCCGCAAATAACGCCTTCTACGCCTTCATCCTCCACGGCGCAAAGCTGCTCAATGTCGGCCATGTTGGACAAACCGCCAGACGCAATGACCGGAATGGTGAGGGCTTGGGCCAACTTGACAGTGGCATCGATGTTAATGCCACTCAACATGCCGTCCCGGCCAATATCGGTGTAAATGATGGACTCAACGCCCCAATCTTCGAATTTTTTGGCCAGGTCGACCACTTCGTGGCCAGTGAGCTTGCTCCAGCCGTCGGTAGCCACTTTGCCGTCTTTGGCATCGAGACCCACAATGATGTGGCCACCAAAAGCGCTACAGGCATCGCGCAAGAAGCCGGGGTTCTTGACCGCGGCCGTGCCTATGATGACGTAGCGCAAGCCGCTATCGATGTATTTTTCGATCGTGTCTAGGTCTCGAATACCGCCGCCCAATTGAACCGGAATTTCGCCACCCACAGCTTTAAGGATGGATTTGATGGCCGCGAAGTTTTGCGGCTTGCCGGCAAAAGCACCATTGAGGTCGACCAAGTGCAAACGCCTTGCACCTTTGTCGAGCCAGCTTTGGGCCATGGCCGCAGGGTCCTCACCAAAAGTGGTGGCTTGGGCCATGTCGCCTTGTTTG
>CANNNB010000274.1 GCA_947505995.1 Comamonadaceae bacterium | reverse complement strand
GCTTAGCGGCTGTAGCTCAGCTGGATAGAGTACTTGGCTACGAACCAAGGGGTCGTGGGTTCGATTCCTGCCAGCCGCACCAGATTTCGATTTTTTCGAGACTAGAACACAGCTTAGAGGCTTATGCCCCTAGGCTGTTTTTCTTTCAGCAGACGGTTGCTACACGTGGTTGCTACACCAGTGGCCCAATGAAGACAAAAAATGCTTGCACCGCACTACTATGTTTATGTCGAGAACTTGTTGATGATTTACAGCAGCCCATGACTTACAAAGATGCTTAATATTTAGAAGTAGAGGTGGGCATTAAGCTGAAGGAGCTTGGCTATGATGTTTGGCAGGCTTAAGTGAAACACAACATGAGCAAAGCTTTTACACGCGAAACAGACGGCAACGACGATGACGATGGGGAAGATCCCAGTCTGCCGCCGCTGCCTGCTGGCACCCGCAATTACATGACCCCTCAGGGTTATGCCAACTTGCGTGCCGAGTTGTTCACGCTCATGGACGATGAGCGTCCTAAGGTGGTCGAAATTGTGCATTGGGCCGCCAGCAATGGGGATCGCTCTGAAAACGGTGATTACATTTATGGCAAAAAGCGCTTACGGGAAATTGATCGACGGATTCGCTTTTTGACCAAACGCTTAGAAATTGCAGAAGTAACAGACCCAAGCGCACACCACGGCAAAACCCAAGTGTTCTTCGGTGCCACTGTGAACTATGTAGAAGAAAACGGAGATGAACGCACAGTAACCATTCGTGGCATTGACGAGGCCGACAGCTTGAAGGGCGAGGTAAGTTGGGTCTCACCCATTGCGCGCACCTTGTTAAAGTCGAGCACGGGAGATGTTCTCAAGCTGGTGACCCCTCAGGGGTGGCGCGAAATTGAAGTGCTGAATGTAACTTATCCAAAGCCAGGTGAACACTGACTTTGAAACTGATACGCAGGCTAAGGCAGCGCTTTATTCTTCAGCTGAACTTTGCCCACGCACGCGGTGTGTAATGCGCTCTGCATTCAATACCGCAGGTGTGCGTTTCAAGTTTTTGAGAACCGTTTCAAGATGGCTCACATCGCGCACAGAAATGATGAACGTATTTTCAGCGGCATCTTGCACGCTGGCTTGCCCCATTTCAACGTGAATGATGTCCACTTCAGAGTTGGCCAGTGTGCCAGCCACTCTGGCCAATACACCTTTGGTGTTGACCACCGTCACGCGAATGCTGGTTTCAAAACTGCGCATCATTTCATCAGACCACTCCACGCCAATGAAGCGTTCGCTGTCTTTCTGCTGAAGCTTCATGCCGACGCTGCAATCTGCCGTGTGAATGGCCAAGCCTTCGCCGCGGCCTAAGTAGCCAATAATTTTGTCGCCTGGCAATGGGCGACAGCAATGTGCATAAACAACAGAAGCGTTTTCGGTGCCATCCAACAAGATAGCGCCTTGGGAGATGGTGTCGTTGGCCATGAACCGTTCGCGTGTCATGAGCAGTGGATCGGGTTTCTCGCCCATCTCTGATAACAAAGCCGCCATGCGTTTGGCCACAATGCTGGCGATGCGTTTGCCAAGTCCAAGATCAACCAACAAATCGCTTCTATTTCGGTTGCCTGTGAAGCGCAACACTTTTTCCCACAAGCCGTGATAGCGGGAGGAATCGTCTGGTAAATTTTCAATGCCTTCTGCGCGCAATGCTTGGGTGAGAAGTTTCAAGCCCAAGTCCATCGATTCACTGTGTGCCATGGTTTTGAGGTGATGCCTGATTCTGGAGCGCGCACGACCCGTTCTGACAAAGCCAAGCCATGAGGGGTTGGGCGCTGATACCGGCGCAGTCATGACCTCCACCACATCACCATTTTTTAATTCTGTGCGCAAGGGAACTTGCAGGTTGTTTATTTTGGCAGTTACCAAATGATCGCCAAGATTGCTGTGAATCATGTAGGCGAAATCGACCACGGTTGCACCGCGTGGAAGTGACATGATTTGGCTCTTTGGCGTGAAAACATAAACAGCATCGGGAAACAAATCAACTTTGACATGGTCCCAAAATTCGGAAGCATCGCGCGTTTCTTTTTGGATGTCTAGCAATGATTGCAGCCACTGCGTACCCAAACGCTCTGCTTCCATACTGCCAGTTGACTTGTCCTTGTACAACCAGTGTGCCGCAACCCCAGACTCAGCCACCACATTCATGGCCTCGGTGCGCATTTGGAATTCCACGTTAACCCCAGACGGCCCGACCAAAGTGGTGTGCAAAGACTGGTAGCCATTTACTTTGCCAATGGCAATGTGGTCCTTGAATTTGCCTGGGACGGGTTTGTACATCTGATGCAAAATGCCCAGCGCGGTATAGCAATCAATGACCGAGGGCACAATGAGCCTAAAGCCATAAATGTCGGTTACTTGCGCAAAACTCAGGTGCTTGCCATCCATTTTTTTGTAGATGGAAAAGAGCGTTTTTTCACGGCCAGAAATTTGCACATCGATTTTGGCATTTGAAAACGTGGACTCAAGTTCGGCTTGAACTTTTTGAATCAAATCACGTCTTCGATTGCGAGCCTTGGCAACGGCTTTTGAAAGAATGGCATAACGCCACGGCTTCAAGTGACGAAACGACAAATCTTGCAATTCGCGATAGGTTTGATTCAAGCCTAAACGGTGTGCAATGGGGGCGTAAATTTCTATCGTTTCTGAAGAAATACGTCCCCATTTTTCACGAGGCATTTCGGCCATGGTGCGCATGTTGTGAGAGCGATCGGCCAACTTGATCAAGATGACTCGCACATCTCGGGCCATGGCCAAGAGCATTTTGCGAAATGATTCAGACTGATTTTCTTCTCGGGTGTTGAACTCCAACTTGTCTAACTTGGTCAAGCCATCGACCAATTCAGCCACTGAAGATCCGAACTTTTCAATCAGGTCAGACTTGGTGACATTGCAATCCTCCATGACATCGTGCATGAGTGCCGCCATCAAAGCTTGCGCATCAAGCTTCCACTCAGTGCACTGCGTGGCCACTGAAATAGGGTGTGTGATATAGGGCTGACCATCT
>CANNNB010000273.1 GCA_947505995.1 Comamonadaceae bacterium | reverse complement strand
GGTGCTGCTGCATTGCAATCCGTCGAAGCCGCCATCATTGGCCCGGTATTGGGTTGGATCATGGACCGAGTGGGCCCGCAAGCCATGATTCGCTTGGGCATGGTGCTTTTCAGCGCCGGCTTGCTTTTGCTTAGTCAAGTGAATGTTGTAAGCACTTTTTACATCAGCGCCATTTTGATGGCCATTGGTGCCAGCCTCAGTGGCTACTTTCCCTTGTCGGTGGCCTTGGTTCAATGGTTTGAAAAATTCAGAGCACGCGCGCTGTCCATGATGAGTTTGGGACTGGCCATGGGCGGCCTGGTGGTGCCCCTCATGGCTTGGTCGATTCAACATTGGGGGTGGCGCTACACCGCTGGTGGGACAGGTTTGCTGGTCTTGCTATTTGGCCTGCCTCTTGCCAGCCTCATACTCAGGCGACCTGAAGACCACGGCCAACATGTAGACGGCATCGACCCTGCAACCAAAGCAGCAGAAATAGGCGACTCACCTGTTGAAGTTCAAGTTGAATTCACAGCCAAAGAGGCCGTCCAAACTCGGGCCTTTTGGATGTTGGCCCTTGGTCATGGTCTTGCTTTGTTGGTCGTCTCGGCTGTCAACGTGCATGCCATTTCCCACATGAAAGAAGGCTTAGGCTATTCGGTAGCCACCGCCAGTTGGGTGATCTTGTTCATGACCTTTGCGCAATTAGGGGGCGTCTTGATGGGCGCCACTTTGGGTGATATGTTTGAGAAAAGAAAAGTGGCTGCTTTGTGCATGTTGGCACATGGTTTAGGCTTGCTTTGTCTCACCTTTGCCAACGACATGAGCATGCTCATTGCGTTTGGTGTTTTTCATGGGGTTGCTTGGGGCTTGCGAGGCCCCTTCATGCAAGCCATTCGCGCCGATTATTTTGGTCGCAACGCCATCGGCCTCATCATGGGCTTTTCTGCTGCCATCATTTCTTTGGGGCAAATTGCCGGGCCCATGGTGGCTGGCGTACTAGCCGACTTGACTGGCAATTACCAAATGGGTTTCAGCCTGCTTGCTTTGCTTTCAGCCTTGGGCTCGCTGTGTTTCATGATGGCGACGAAGCCATCAAAACCAGCGGCAAGCCAATAAGTTCAGACAAAGCCTCTATGGTCAAACCTGGCACCATGTCGATAACCAGCAGTCCATTGGCTGAGCACGCTAGCGTGGCCAAATCGGTATAGACGCGTTTCACACAGCCGATACCCGTTAAAGGGTAACTGCATGCAGAGACCAATTTGCTCTGACCTTGCTTGGTTAGCAAATCCATCATGACCCAGGTTTGCTTGGCACCACTGGCCAAATCCATGGCACCACCCACCGCCGGTATGGCACCAGGCTCACCAGTGTGCCAATTGGCCAGATCGCCGGTGGCACTGACTTGAAAAGCGCCCAACACACAAATATCCAAATGCCCACCTCGCATCATGGCAAAGCTGTCTGCGTGATGGAAAAAAGAGCCACCCGGCAGCAGCGTCACAGGCTGTTTACCAGCATTGATCAAGTCGTAATCTTCTTGGCCAACCGCAGGCGCAGGACCCATGCCCAAAATACCATTCTCACTGTGCAACAAAATTTCTAGCGCAGAGGGTATGTGGTTGGCCACCAAAGTAGGTTGACCAATGCCTAAGTTAACGGTGGCACCCTCAGGAATGTCCATGGCAACGCGGGCAGCCAGTTCATCTTTGGTACGGCGTGTGTAAGTCATGCTTTGATGCCTCCAGCTTGCGTTGCAACACGAGGAATGTGAACCACAGCTTGCACAAAGATACCTGGGGTAATGACAGTTTCTGGATCAATGTCACCCAACTCTGCCTTCTCATAAACCGTGGCAACAGTTTTGCGAGCTGCCATGGCCATGATGGGGCCAAAGTTTCTGGCCGCTTTGCGAAATGTGAGGTTGCCCCAGCGGTCGCCACGCTCGGCACGAATGAGGGCCAAATCGCCGTGAATGGGCGTTTCGTAAACGTACATTCGGCCATTGATTTCGCGGGTTTCCTTCAATGAGCCATCTGCATTTTTGGCCAAATCTGTGCCATAGCCTGTTGCTGAAAAAAAACCCCCAATACCCGCACCAGCAGCGCGAATGCGCTCTGCCAAATTGCCTTGCGGAACCAGCTCAAGTTCAACTTGACCTGAACGGTACATGCCATCAAAAACATAAGAGTCGACTTGCCTTGGAAAGCTACAAAGCACCTTGCGAACACGACCCGCTTTGAGCAGCGCAGCCAAGCCCTTGTCGCCATTGCCGGCGTTGTTGTTCACCACCGTTAAGTCTTTGGCGCCTTGTACCAACAGGCCCTCGATGAGTTCATCGGGAATGCCTGCCGTACCAAAACCACCGATCAAAACGGTAGCGCCGTCGGGCGTATCGGCCAAGGCTTGAGCCACACTGTCAACAAACTTATTGATCATGGTGCTTAACCGGGAATGGTCTTCAAGCCAGCGACAGCGGCCATGTTTTGGGGTACTGCCGTGCGGGTCACATTCATGGTCATGGCCAGCAAGCTGTAATAACCATAGTGCGCCACCAAATCGATTACGCCTTGTTCGCCAAACCTTTGGCGCAGTTGGCCATAAGTGAAGTCGCTCAGACTGCGATTGTTGCGAAGTTCCTCCAGCACGTTGTAAATGAGCGTTTCATCTTGGTTCATATTGTCTGGGCGGCGGCCTTCTGCAATGGCGTCACAGGTGGCGGGTAACACGCCTTCTTTTTCGGCAATGCTTCGGTGAATGGCCCACTCGATGGGTTGGCTCCAGTGTCTGGCCACAATTAACACCGCAAATTCTGAATTGCGCAGGCCAACCGTATTGTGAAAACGCAGGTACTCACCCACCTTTTGAATTCGATTCATCAATTCAGGACTGCGCATGAGGGGAATGAAGGGCCCTCCAATGGGGCCTCGCGGGCCTGCCGCTATTTCGTCCATGACTTTTTTTTGTTCAGGCGACATCTGCGCTTCAGGTATGGCGGGCATGCGGTCGAGCGCGGCGGCTCCTAATTTCAAATCATTCATTTTTGACATTCAATTAAAAAACAATT
>CANNNB010000272.1 GCA_947505995.1 Comamonadaceae bacterium | reverse complement strand
AGTGCGGCAGACAAAGCCTACCAAGCACGTCGCATGGAAGTTTATGCAGCCATGGCTGAGGCCATGGACTTTCACATTGGTCGCCTGATCGCTCACTTGAAAGAAACAGGTGAATTTAATCAAACTGTTTTCATGTTCCTGTCTGACAATGGCGCAGAGGCTACAGACCCTTATGCGGTAGCCGTAGGCCGTTGGTGGTTGGATCAACATTACAACCGAGAACTCGATCGTTTGGGCAGCAGGGGGGCCTTCAGCATCATTGGCCCCAACTGGGCAAGTGCAGCCGCAGCACCCTTGAGCACTTACAAGTTTTTTGCAGGTGAAGGCGGCATTCGTGTGCCCCTGATTATTTCGGGCATTCCTAATATGCCGAAGTCTGCTAGCAATCGGGTGCATGCCAGCCTCACACACGTGAATGACATCGTGCCCACCCTGCTTGACTTGGCCAACGTCCAACATCCTGGCACCCTTTACAAAGGGCAAACTATTTATCCCCTAACTGGTCACAGCCTGATGCCAGTCATCACCGGAGATGCGACAAGAGTTCGAAGGCCAGATGAAATACTGGGATACGAGTTGTCTGGCAACAAAGCCTTGTTCAAGGGCGACTACAAATTGCTTAGCAACTTGGTGCCGGTTGGTGATGGCCAATGGCATTTGTACAACATCATGAAAGATCCAGGTGAAACGCAAGATCTGCAAAACGAGTTGCCAGAGCTGTTTTTAAGCATGCAAGCCGACTATGCCAAATGGGCCAAAGCCAATGGCGTTCTTGACATGCCCTCTGGCTACGACCCCATCGAACAAGTCATCATCAACTCGCTGGTGTTTGTTTACTGGCCCAGGTACAAGTTGCATCTGATCAGCATTGTAGGATTGCTTTTGTTAGGAACTGTTTGGCTTTGGCGTCGGCGCAAACACAACACGCTTTTAAAAGCCGAGCATTGAGCTATCACCATGGCGCCGTCTGGTTACTTTGACAGCCCTTGGCCTTGCGAAGATGCAGGGCCTGCTAGGCTTCAAACGCCTCACAGCAAGGGCTGCTTAGATTTACAAATCGGCATGAAGCTGGCGTGCACTTCCAAACGCACACAAATGTCGACCATGACCGTATTGGGAGCGCCAGGCGAAGTGTTTCTTCTCACACATTCTGCAGTACGCTCCTACTTTGGAATAGGCACCACGGCCCAAGTGTCTCGCATTGACCCTCTTACACTTGAAACGCTTGAATCTTCGCCTAGACTAAAAGGTGGCCCCATGTGGCCGGGCGGCATGGCGGTTCATGCCAATGGGTACATCATTGTGGTCTACGGCCGATATGCTCACAAACTCAATCGACAATGCCAACGAGTGGCTTCGTATTTGTTACCCATCAATGAACCCTACAACAGCTTTGTGGTGCTGGACAACGGCTTGATCGTGACCAAAAATCTCTCGGACACAACACCTGCTCAACTCACTACAATTGATCCAGACAGCTTTAGCGAAGCCAGTAGCAATGTGGTCTGTCCTGAAGCTTCAATTGCTCGCTTAAGTGCCCATGGCAACACGGTCTATGTGGTCGGCGTTAGCCGAGTGTTTAGATACCACTGGCATGCAGCTTTGCAAAAATTGGTTCGCGATATAAATTGGGAATTTCATTACCTGCAAGGTTCAACTCAAAGCTACGGCTGGGACATGGTGGTAGACGGGGAGCACGGCTGGTTCATGGACAACGGCAAGCACAACTACTTTATGAGCATGCTGGGTGCGGGCATGTACAAAGCTGCTAACCGACTCATACGGGTGTCACTGCACAACGCGCAATCACATCAAAGCTGGGATGTCAGCGGCCTGCACCATGGCAGCATTACGAACCCACCGCTGATTGATGTGAAACGACGCATTGTGGTCGGCTATGACTCAGCGAACCGACATTTGCGTGCTTGGAAAATTGACGCAAGTCAAAACGGCAATGAGCACGATGTTGAATTGAATTCTCTTTGGCATCACGATAATTTTGGCGCAGCCAGTCACATGCTGCTGTTTGCCAACACAGGCGAAGTGTGCGTCAATGACTACAGCCGCTTGAATGAGCAAGTTGTTGTGTTGAACATTGAGACAGGCCAAGAAAAAGCGCGCGTAAAAACTACTGGCCTTATGCAAGGCGTGGTGTTTCCTAGTGCGGGTTGGCATCGAGATTTTTACTGGTGTTCTATGGACCGACTTGCACGCATTTACGTGTCTACTGTTTAACGAATTGAATTTTGCATGTCTAAAACCATTTTGATCACTGGCGCAGGCTCTGGCATTGGCAAGGACTCAGCATTTGCATTGGCTGCCAGAGGGCACCGCGTGCTGGCCACCACCCAAACGCAAGCGCAAGCTGAAGCGCTAAACCTCGAGGCTCAAAACAAGGGCGCAACTCTTGAAGTTTTCAAGCTTGATATCACCTTGGAAACTGACAGACAACTCATTGAAACCTATGCCATCGATGTTCTGGTGAACAACGCGGGCATTGGCGAATCAGGCTCACTGGCAGAAGTGGACATGCAACGCGTACGGAAAATTTTTGAAGTTAATTTGTTTTGCACGCTTGAGCTCACACAAATTGCTTTAAAAGGCATGATTCGGCGCGAAAAAGGAACTGTATTGTTGGTCAGCTCCATTGCAGGCAGAGTACCCATGCCCTTTCTCATGCCCTACAGCATGAGCAAATTTGCGCTCTCAGCGGCAGGCGCTGGCCTGCGTGCTGAAATGGACCAGCTTAAGAAAAATATTCACATTTCACTCATTGAGCCCGGCGCTATTCACACCGGATTCAACCAAGCCATGACTGACAGCAAATATGCATGGATGGGAAGCTCATCTTACTTTGCACACCAAGCCGAGAAAATGAAGAAACAAGAACGTGCCACGTTCAAATTTTTAGAAGCGCGAAGCACACAAGGTATTGTGAAACAAATTATCAAAGCATCTGAAGCCAATCGACCCAAGCTGAGATACGTCTCACCTTGGATTCAAGGCTTTGGCATTCGAATGGCCAGAATTTTTGGAGTTTAAAAATGCGAATT
>CANNNB010000271.1 GCA_947505995.1 Comamonadaceae bacterium | reverse complement strand
GCCATCAAGTTAGAAGGCTTGATGCTGGCAGCGCAAAAAGCTTAAAGAGGTTCTTATGCGTGGTGATCAAACAGCCGCTTGGCAAGGCTTGGCTGAAATGGCCAAAACATTTCCTAGTTTTGATTTGCGCAACGCCTTTGCAACTGATGCAGGGCGCGCTGCCCACTTTAGCCAAGAAGCGCCGGGCATGTTTGCCGATTTGTCAAAGAACCACTGGGATGCCAAAGTCGAAGCTCAATTGTTGGCTTTGGCGCAGCAAGCAGGGGTGTTTGAACACCGCAATCGCATGTTCAATGGCCAGACTATCAACAACACAGAAAATCGTGCCGTCATGCACTGGTTGTTGCGTCAACCTGCGCAAGGTGCTTCTGTTGATGCCTTGCCTTCTGCTCTGAAGTCTTCTTTGAAAGATGTGCACCATACATTGAATGCCATGTTGGCGTTTGCCGAAAAAATTCGTGCCGACGCGCACATCACCGACGTTGTCAACATTGGCATTGGCGGCTCTGACCTTGGTCCACAGATGGCTGTCATGGCCTTGCAGTCTTTTGCTCTGAAGGGCAAACGTTTTCACTTTGTATCCAACGTGGATGGTCACGAACTTGATGCTGTTTTGAATGGGTTGAAAGCCGAGAACACTTTGTTCTTGGTGGCTTCCAAAACCTTCACCACCTTAGAAACCATGACCAATGCCTTGTCAGCAAAGTACTGGTTTGAAGCGCAAGGCGGCACAAATGTGTCGCGTCACTTTGCGGCGCTTACCACCAATGTGGAAGCGGCTGGCCAATTTGGCATTCAAACTTGTTTTGGGTTTTGGGATTGGGTGGGCGGCCGTTATTCCTTGTGGTCGGCCATTGGGTTGCCGTTGGCCATTGCCATTGGCGCTGAATATTTCCGTTCATTTTTGGCGGGCGCACACGCCATGGACCAACACTTTCAACATGCCGATGCTGCGCAGAACTTGCCGATTCGTTTAGGCCTTTTGGACGTTTGGTATCGCAACTTTTTGCACTACGCCAGCCGCTGCATTGCGCCGTATCACAGCGCATTAAAACGCTTTGCACCTTACTTGCAGCAGCTTGAAATGGAAAGCAATGGCAAGCAGGTGGATCATGCGGGAAATGCCTTGCCCTATGACACATCACCCGTTTTGTGGGGCGAGCCAGGCACCAATGGCCAGCATGCTTTTTTTCAAATGTTGCACCAAGGAACCGATGTGGTACCGGTGGAGTTTGTGGCTGTGAAAAACGCCACGCATTCATTGCCCGACCACCAAGCTTTGCTGTTGTCCAACGTGTTGGCTCAGGCGCAAGCATTGATGTTGGGAAAGTCTGATGAGGGTGGGCACAAAAACTTTCCCGGCAATCGTCCCAGTAGCTTTGTTTTGATTGAAGATTTAACGCCCTTCAATTTGGGCGCATTGATTGCCTTGCAAGAACACCGCGTGTTTGTGAGCGGGGCGGTGTGGGGCATCAACAGCTTTGACCAATGGGGTGTGGAGTTGGGCAAAGTCTTGGCCAAAGACATTCACACAAGAATTTTGTCGGGTGATGTTGCGGGGCTCGACGCTTCTACTGCGCAACTGCTGCAAAGGGTTCGCGCTGCTTGAATTTGAAGACTGCCTAGGCTTGCCCGCCAAGGCTTTGTTATCAGTGTTTGTGGCTGCTGTGATCGTGTGCGTTCGCAGGCACGGCCGCTGGTGAAGCTTGAACAGCTGCACCCTTGTCCTGCACCATCACTTGACCCTTCATACCTGCTTCAAAATGGCCTGGAATGAGACACGCCATTTGCAATGTTTGAGCTTTTTCAAAACGAATGACCCATTCTTTGGTTTCACCAGGTTTGACGCTCAGCGCTAGCAATTCATTGCCAGAAGCGTGGGCATGTCCGTCTGAGTGCCCTGACGATTGCTTCATTTCAATCGCATGCGCTTTCAGTGCATCCTCTGAACCTATGACCATTTCATGTGGTAATTGCCCGCTGTTGTAAACCACCAATTTGAGGGTCTCGCCAGTAGCAACTTGCAACAAATCAGGTGTGAAGCGCATGCTGTCGTTCATATCAATTTGGATGGTTCGAGTCACAACCATGGCGTTTTGCATTGACGTGTTGGCTGGTGTTTCGTGTGAGTCTTCGGTACCGTGTGCATGACCACCAGCCGCCCAATCAGGGTTTCTGACCAAGGCTTCATAAGCGGCCCAACTGCTGGCGCAAACGACAAGGCCAAGGCTCAACGAGTAGACAATCAATGCGCGTTGCGTGCGCATTTTGAGTGTGAACATCAGGGCCAAAATGGAAATAGCGAATCCCAGAGGCACCACCCATGCGCTGCGTGCAGGGGAATCTGGAAAGTGTTGCAGACCTCCCGTAAAGAAGCCCAAGCCAATGGACAACAAGGTGCCAACCCATAGCGATTGCAACAAACTTTGCGAGTTGTTTTGACTGCGATGCTCCATCCATGCGCCAACCACAAACAAAACAATGCCCACTGCGGCAGTCCACAAAGAGCGCTCACCACTGAAAAAACTATGGTTCACAGCACCTGAAATAAAGCTGATGCCCGAATATTTGAGCAACATGGCGCTGTGTTGAATTTGAAATGATGCAGTCATGGCACTTTGTGAAATTGTGAACAAGTCAATGAAGGTGAATTGCATTGAGTTTAGATGAGCTGCTGGCAATTTGAGCAGACATAAAAAAACCCCGCAATTTGTTGCAGGGTTTTTTGAGCGAAATCAAAAGTCCTTACAGACCTTTGAAGCAGTGGGCAATTACATGCCCATGCCGCCCATACCACCCATGCCGCCCATGTCAGGCATGCCACCGGCGCCAGATTCATCTTTTGGTGCTTCTGAAACCATGCATTCTGTGGTCAACATCAAAGAGGCCACGGAAGCTGCGTTTTGCAAAGCAGTGCGTGTCACTTTGGTTGGGTCCAAAATGCCCATTTCAATCATGTCACCGTAGGTGTCATTGGCAGCGTTGAAGCCGTAGTTGCCTGTGCCAGCCAACACAGCGTTGACCACCACAGATGGCTCGCCACCTGCGTTGTACACGATCTCGCGCAAAG
>CANNNB010000270.1 GCA_947505995.1 Comamonadaceae bacterium | reverse complement strand
CAATTGAATTTTCCATGTAAGCACGAAAATGAGAAAGACTTAAAGCCGGCACAAGCATCATCTTGCGAGCAAAAAAAGCTGGTCCAAATAGATTGCCCAATCTTTGAGTGATCACGGATGGATTTCCCCACTCTGAAGGTGGCGAAGAGCCCGCCGGGCCAGGCCCTGAGAGGCGGCCTACAAAGTTGAACATTTGGCCGGTGAAATGTTCTGGTGGCCAAGTTGAAAAAGCAATGCGCCCATTGGGTTTTAAAACTCTTCGCATCTCTGCCATCACCACATTGGGTCGTGGTGCAAACATGTGTCCGAACTGGCTAATGACAACATCAAATGATGCATCAGGAAATGGCAATTTCTCAGCATCACCTTCCACCCATGTAATGTCACTGATTAAAGCAATACTCGAATTTTTGCGGGCTAGTTCTAGCAGCTCTGGTGTTAAATCAAGAGCCGTCACCTTAGCACCTGCTCTAGCAGCAGTTATGGCTACCACGCCTGTGCCAGTCCCTAAGTCCAGTACCGAATCGCCGTTCTTGATACCTGAAAACTTAACCAATTCACTGGCGGGTGCTGTGGTGAAGGTTGCCGTATTTTCATAGGATGTCCACATTTCTTTTTGACGCAGTTTAAATTCTGTAAAAGCGTCTTGAGTCATTTGATTTCCTAAATTAAAACTGCATAGGTTTTAAAAACATTTGAGCTCTGTTGTAACCTGTTGACGCTGATCCAAAAGCAGTGAATACCCTTGATGTTCAATCCACGACAACTATGTGTAAAGGTCAACTTACAGTCTCGATGTCAGTTTGTAATTTTCAATGAAATATTGGTCCTCTATTTAAGTACAAACTTGTACAAGAAATCAAGGGTTCAGCCCAGTACTTATCTGTTTTTAAAAGCGCCCACTTGATGCACCGCAAACCATTATGGAATCTTGTGTGTTGCAGGCTTCAATAAAGCGGTCTTAAAACTTCCTAACTGTTTGTGGGTTAGGTTCATGTGCAACGATTTAAATTTTGATCAATAGGAGACTCATCATGGCAGCAGTAGCACTTCAAGTCGTTTCAAAACCTTTGCCTGGCGCGGACATGAGCGTCATCATGGCAAACACCAAAGAAGCAGCTGAGTTATGGAAAAAAAATGGCGCTGAAGTTAGTGTCTGGACAGTATCAGTTGGTGAGGTGGGCAATCTGGTCTTTACAGCGCGCTGGGAAAACTATGCGGCTTATGGCAAGACCATGGACGCGCTGTTGGGCGACAAGGCTATTCAAACTTTGATGGCGAAAATTACCGCATCGGGTGCCGCTGAATGGGTGCGCAGCAATCTTGTACGTGAAATTTCCTTCGGCTGAAGTTTGGGTCTTCAAGGGTGTCTTCAAATTTCACTAATCGTGCCAACTCACGTGAGCAGAAACAATTCGCCACCCATCAGCCGTTCTTATCCAAGATTGACTCTGCCGTCCATTACGCGGGTTGCCTGCTGACTGGAACTCCGTATTTGCAGTTGCAAAGTCGTCACCATAAGTAGTTATCACAGTATTGTTCAAAGTGCGCTCTACACCTTTTGAACGAGATGCACGGAAGGATTGGATGGCATCAACGCCATACAAATTCTCCGCAATGCCATAGCGAAGCGTTAGCGGGTTATTCCAAAAGAGTTCATCCAAAACAGCGACATCGTTGTGAATAACAGCTTTCTCATATCGCTCAAATACTGCTTGTACTTCAGCCAAAACATTGGGATTGTTGATTTGCATTATTCGGGTTTGATAGTCAGTGATGGTTAAGCCCACTTACCCCACTTTAACTTCACTGATTTGCATGACTGGGTGTGAGTCGGTGTAGTTTGCAATGTCTGCCATGATTTCAGCACCATGCTCAGACATCACAGAGCCAAAGACTTCCAATGACTCAAATGTCAACGAACCGATTGCCATATAAGGTGCGTGTGAACCTGGTGCGCCACCAGCAAGCCCAGCATCAACAGTGAAACCAATACATGAACTTCCGATTTTGCTTTTAACCATCGGCATATGTTTTTCAATGTAGTAATTCATGTCAAAGCGTGCGCTTGGTGTGGGCGGGTACATGATTGTTGCTTTGAACATGGAATTCCTTAAATTCAGTGCACCACGGCGCAGCGCTGAGCCATTAGCACATGCACGCATTGTGATGTCACTGAGTGTTTACCCGTTTGCTTAGTCGGCACGACAACTATGTGTAAAGATCGTCTTACAGTCTCGATGTCAGTTTGAAATTCTCAAAGTTGAAGGAGAGGGTTTGAACCTATATCTAATTAAATATATAGGATTCAACTTGATTTACATCAAGCCATGTATGTGCGGCTTCTTGTCTTGTTTCTCAGAAGTGAAATGTTTTAATTTCCAATCATGGAAATCAATCCTACTCTTTAAACTACAAATCGAGGTTTCATCATGGATCAATTTCAAACTTTAAGTCTTCTCCAAATGGCACTCAATACCAATGCCATTTTTACCGTGGCAACATTTTTCATTCTTTGGGTTGCGTTTCGTTTCGCTGGAAAATTGCGTGAAGGCGAGTCAACCATGTTGGGCCGAGTATTAATAACAGTTTTTGGACTGATGATCGTATGGACTGGACTGCTCGTGGGTGCAAGTCGAAATCTGTCATTTAACGCAGCAGCAAGCGGCTTGAAAGCAATCAAAGCATCTGGTCAAACATTGAGTGTGCAAGCCGAGGCTTTCTTAACTATTCCCCAAGTTTCTTCTGCAACTACCACCCCGCAATTCAGTTTATTCAGCGATATTCCGAGCCTCATTTTCTGGTTGGTTGTAACCATCATGCTTTTGTCTGTAATTTGGATGCCTGTGACTGCCAAGAAATCTACTTGACTTTCAAAATAATCATTTAAGAAGGATGAATATGACACCGTCTTATCAAAGAACTGCCACTGAACAGGCAGGTGAGCAATTTCGAATGAGTCAATACATGTATGCTATTTTCATACCTGCCATGTTGGCCATCATTATTTTTGGCGACATTTCAATGGCAAAAGCGCCAGTCAAATTGATGGTGGCTTCGGTATCTATTTTT
>CANNNB010000269.1 GCA_947505995.1 Comamonadaceae bacterium | reverse complement strand
GCCAAACAACACCAGGATGGGCACATCGGCCCAAGTCCAAGCGCGGCGCCAAGGACGCCAAAAAGCCATCAGCAACAAGGTGGAAAACACCAAGCGGTAGGTGGTGGTGCCCTCGGCACCTACAAAGGGAAACAAGCCTTTGGCCAAGGATGTGCCAGCACACAGTGTGATCAAACTGACCATGAGCGCGGCAACGGGTAAAAAAGGAAATCGCAAGTTTTATTTTCCAGAAGATGGGCGCATCATGCTGTTGTACACAGCGACACCCTAGAGGCTTAAGTTTCTAAGACGATGGGCTGTCCGTGCGGTGTTTTTGCTGCAGCAGCTTCCCAAGCGTGTTCTAAATCATGAATTTGATCGGCCGTACCCAGCTGTTTCGCTAGCACCATGGCTTCCAAGGCATTGAGCCAGTGCATGTAATAGGTGGCACCGGTATCTGCATCGCCAGTTGTCTGTGCCTTGCGAATTTCATCCGTCAAAGCAGCGGCCCATTCTGGCCAAGTGAACAAGCCCTTTTCGTGCAATTGAAGCACCATGGCAAAAGCATGTGCTTGCCATGGTTCGGCAAAGACGGCGCCGTAGGCTTCTTGCACGGGCAATGGCATGTCACCGCCGCACTGTTGAGCGATGCCTTCAAGGGTCAGATGGGTGTTTTGCATGGGTGTTCTTGTGAAGAATTTCAGGCGGCGGCTTCTAGATAAGATTCCCAGGCGTCCACGGTCACTTCCACGGTGGGGTCGCTCTCGGCACCCCACAAGGTGGGTCCGTCAAAGACCACGGTGTAGAGCCACTCAACGGCCACGTTGAAGGGCGGTAATGCGCGCAGGGTGTGCTGATCAGGCATCACATGACCGCCGTGCAAGCTGACAATGGTGCCCACATGGCCGCGTACATAACGAGGTAATCTGGTGTGACCTTGCGGATGCATGTTGAGTGCGCGTACTTTTTGGCCCACTTTGAACAAGGCAGGCTGATGAATGGGACGCTCGGTAGGGCTTCCAGCTTTCAAGGCTGCATCTACGCTGTTGCGGAAAAGAACTTGGTTCACTTTGACGGGCGGCGTGATCAACTGGCCCGCATCAAGCTCTGCCTGCGTCACCATGCTGCGTTCTAACAAGAGTTTCTCTAGACCGCGAATCCAAATTTCGTAATAGGTGCTGGACAAATAGACGGCGGGTGGCAATGACTCCCGGGCAGAGCGGCTGAGGTCAATGTTCCATTGCCCGCTGGCGCCCATGGCCACTGTCATGGCCATGGCCCGACTTTCCCAGTCTGCATGGAACAAAGGCTCGTTTTCTTCTAAATGAACAGGGCCAAAACCTTGTTGGCCGCCCATGTCGTGAACGCCATTCATATCAGCGCCGTCCCAATCATGGCGTCTCGAGTGACCAAAGCTGCAAGTTCTGTTTGCGACAAGTTGTCTGTGTCAGCGGGGCGTTTGGGTAAAACCAAATAGCGAACTTCGGCGGTTGAGTCCCAAACGCGAATGCGGGTGCTTTCCGGCAAGGCAACCCCAAAGTCAGCCAATACCTTTCGCGGCTCAAGCACAGCACGAGAACGGTAGGCTGCGCTTTTGTACCAAACGGGCGGCAGGCCTAAAACTGTCCAGGGGTAACAACTGCAGAGGGTACAAACCACCATGTTGTGCTGCTCGGGTGTGTTTTCCACAGCCACCATATGTTCACCTTGCCGCCCCGTGAAGCCTAAAGAGGCGATGGCGGCGGTGGCATCCTGAAGCAGCCAAGCTTTGAATTCGGGCTCTGCCCAGGCCTTGGCCACCACTTGTGCGCCGTTGTGAGGGCCAATTTCGGTTTCGTAGGTTTCAATGATGCGGTCGATCGCGGCAGGGTCGATATAGCCTTTTTGGGTCAGCAGGGTTTCTAAGGCTCGAACCCTGACGTCCATTTCACTGAGGGTGGAATGGTCGTGATCGTGCTGGTGATCGTGGTCATGAGAATGGCCGGACATGGTCGTCTCCCGAGTTGAACAAGGTCTTTTGGGGCCATCATAGCCCCGCATACAATCGGTGGTTGGCCTAGAAAGCCGGTCTGAAGCCGATTTTTGGGAATTACTGTTTAATTTAGTGGAGTTCGATGATGTTCATTTCATCCGCATTTGCCCAAACCGCCCCAGCCGCTGCCTCAGCGGGTGGCGATATGCAATCTTCTTTGATGAGCATGTTACCTTTGCTCTTGATGTTTGTGGTGCTGTATTTCGTCATGATTCGCCCCCAAATGAAAAAGCAAAAAGAACACAAAACCATGATTGACGCACTTGCAAAAGGTGATGAAATCATCACGGCCGGTGGATTCTTAGGCAAAGTGAGCAAATTGGGTGACGGGTTTTTGAGCATTGAAATTGCTAATGGCGTTGAAGTCCAAATGCAACGCTCTGCTGTCGTTCAAGTATTGCCCAAAGGCTCTATCAAGTAAACGCCACATGAACCAGCGCCCTGTGCGCTTGGACATGCCTGTTGTTCTTTTCTCTTCTTTGAAGCGGCTGCCATCATGAACCGTTACCCGGCGTGGAAGTTTGCGATCATCGTGATCGCATTGTTGTTAGGCGTGGTCTACACCTTGCCTAATTTTTTTGGTGAAGCGCCTGCAGTGCAAGTGTCCTCTTCAAAGATGAGTGCCAAAGTGGATGAGGCCGCATTGATGCGGGTTGCAAAGGCCATCGAATCAGCCAATTTGCCCGAAGCGGTAATTACCCTAGAAGCCAATTCGATCAAGGCGCGTTTTGAAACCACCGAGCAACAGTTGAAAGCCAAAGACGCCATTCAAAAAGCCCTTATTCCAGAGGGCACTGAAAATGGTTATGTCGTGGCATTGAATTTGTTGTCGCGGTCACCCGCTTGGTTGACCGCCCTGCATGCTGCGCCCATGTACTTAGGCCTAGACTTGCGCGGTGGTGTTCACTTCATGTTGCAAGTTGACATGAAAGCCGCGTTGTCGCAAAAAATCGATTCAATGGCAGGCGACATTCGCACCATGTTGCGTGAAAAAGATGTGCGCCATAGTGGCATTGCGCGCAACGGTCAAAACATTGAAATCAAAGTGCGTGATCAAGCGCAATTGACAGCAGCGCGCCGTGTCTTGACAGATCAGTTTGC
>CANNNB010000268.1 GCA_947505995.1 Comamonadaceae bacterium | reverse complement strand
TGGAATTCTTAAAGTAATCAGCTTTCCAGCCATTCACATATGACCTGCCACTGTTCCAGGTCTTTTTGCACTTTCGACGGCGTGATGTCAAACAGGCTGAGCCCGTGCGCTGCAATATGCAGGTAATACTGTGTGTCGCGCAAAAAACCGATGATGGGCACGTCTAGCTTTTCCATGAATTCACGCAGCTTGCCAGCTGCAACGGTACGTTCATCCACGCGCATGCCGATAATGCCAAGTTTTGTTTTTCCGGTCTTGGTGATTTCACGCAATTGCTCAATGAAAGCTTGAGAAGCGAACATGTCGAAGATGGACGGCATGATGGGTATCAACAATTTATCAGCACGTGACACCACTTCTTTGAAGCGCCAACCGCCCAGGCCGCCGGGGGTGTCAATCACTACATGCGTGGTGCCTTTAGGAGGCTTGGCCGTCAACACCAGATCGGCTTGCAATTCCCAGGTGGTAATAGCCGGGGCTTGCGCAGGTCTAAGCCCTAACCACAAACGCGAAGACTGCTGCACATCTGCATCGCCCAGCATGACTGAGTGACCGCGAGAAGCAAAAAACCCTGCAACATTGGTTGACAGGGTGGATTTTCCGGAGCCCCCTTTGGGGTTGGCTATCACTATCACTGGCATATCAAGACAAATCCCACCCTTTTCCGCTTCTGCAATGCGTTAGCGCCTGGTTGTACAAAGACTGACCTGATTGTCTACTATTCGTGGATAACAAGTAACTCTTTAGCGGCATCATATCGACACTTCTGGCGCAATCAAATCCTCTGCCGTATTCCCCGCTTAAATGCAGAACTACTCTGCCGGTAGCTTGAACCCTTTTGTAAACAGCGCCCAGATAGGCCACCGCACAGGCAGACTCGCAGATTTGCCCCTCGCTGACAATGACTTCAACCGCTTGGGTTTGAAACGATTTGCCCAATTGAATACCCAGCAACAAATCCCCTTGTGCGGAATTCAGGTAAACCGGGCTGACTACACGGCTACCGTCTCTGCGTATGCAAGGCTGAAGCGTCTGCATGATGCTGTTGAGGCTGGATAAGCTGGTGCTGTCAATCGTGCCTGAAAACTCCACCACGTCCAGGCTGCCGTTGGCACAGTCGGGAAACCTCAAGCGGCTGAGCCTGACTTGGAACAAATCTCCTTGAATGGAATTGACCAATTGCATTTGCGAACCGGGATAGCCATAGGAGTTCGAGCCCATGACAACGTGAAAAGGCACTTCCTGCTGGGCCTGCCGTGGATGGACGCAGCCAAGCAATGCCAGCAAAAGCAGCACGCCCAGCATTCGTAGTGTGGGAAACATCATGGTTGACCTTGAGAAGAATGAAAATTCGTTGACCTCTTCTTGGTCGACACCGTCACTGAAAACTTGAGTCAACAGACCTGTCTGTGCAAATGGCAAAGACAGGCCGGGAATGACCGTTCAGTGAACCACCATCAAGGTGAACGGGAAGACATAAGCTTGCAATGTCACCAGAATGCCTACCAGACAGGCCAAAGCGATTGAGTGGAAGAATACATATCGAAGAATGTCACCTTCGTGGTTGAACCAGCGCGTGGCGGTGGAGGCCACCACAATGGACTGGGCGTCGATCATCTTGCCCATGACGCCGCCTGAGCTGTTGGCCGCGCCCATCAGATTGGGCGACAGGCCCAGTTGCTCAGCAGCCACTTTCTGCATGCCACCGAACAGCACATTGGATGCCGTGTCTGATCCTGTCAACGCAACGCCAAGCCAACCCATCAAGGTACCAAAGAAGGGATAGAAGACGCCGGTGTTGGCAAACGCCAAACCCAAGGTGGTGTCAGTGCCAGAGTAGCGGGTCAAGTAACCCAATGCCAGCATCAAAACGATAGTGATCAGTGAATAGCGAACCAGCCAAATCGTCGAGAAGAAAATGCGGACAATGTGGACCGGGTTGTACTTCATCACCAAACCGCCAACGATGGCGGACAACAAAATGCCGGTGCCGGTGGAGGACAACAAATTCAGCGTGTAGATGGCACTTTCAGTTTTGGGGATAGGCACAACTGGAGGCATTTTCTCAATCAGGTTATGCAAACCTTCCATGGGAAATTGCGGAGCAAAGATGCCATTCAAATAGGCCTTCACAGATGGCAAACCCCAGATGAAGATGAACACGGTGAGGATGGCCCAGGGAGTCCAAGCGCGAATGATGTCGTCACGTGAATGCACGGTGACGGCGCGTGGTGCTTGCGCTTGACCGCCACTGGCCTCGTGGCCTTTCAAAGACACAGAAGTCCAGATGGTTTTGGGTTGCCAATAACGTAAGAAGCTAACCAAACAGGCCATGCTGACCACGGCGGCAATGATGTCCACCAACTCGGGACCGATGTAGTTAGATACCAAAAATTGCATGATGGCAAAACTCAAGCCGGTTACTAAAATGGCTGGCCAAATTTCCCACATGGCACGGCGACCCGCGAAAGCCCAAATCAACCAAAAGGGCACCAGTAAGGAAAAGAAAGGCAACTGGCGACCGACCATCATGGAAACTTCCATGGCGTCATAACCATGCACTTTGGCCAAGGTGATGATGGGGGTACCCAAAGCACCGAACGCCACAGGCGCGGTGTTGGCAATCAAGGACAAACCAGATGCTGCCAAGGGCGAGAAGCCCAGGCCAATCAAAATAGCCGCAGTCACCGCCACCGGGGTGCCGAAACCTGCAGCACCTTCAAAGAACGCGCCAAATGCAAAGGCGATCAATAACAACTGAAGGCGTCGGTCTTCAGTGATGCTTGCAATCGAGTCTTGCAGGACTTTGAAACTGCCGTTTTGTTCTGTCAATTGGTGCAGGAAAATGATGTTGAGCACAATCCAGCCTATGGGCAATAAACCAGTGAGTCCGCCGTACAGGGCAGCATTGGCAGCCATTTCGCTTGGCATGCCATAAACCACAATAGCAATGGCCAATGCGGCGACCAGACCCGCACCTGCTGCGATATGGGCTTTCAAATGGAAGAAACCTAAACCTGCCAACATGACAACCACAGGAATGGCCGCTAATAAGGTTGATAAAACCATGTTACCCATCGGGTCGTATATTTGTTGCCAAGTCATCGCGTGTT
>CANNNB010000267.1 GCA_947505995.1 Comamonadaceae bacterium | reverse complement strand
CATGGTTGATCGTGGTAGCGCCAACAGGGTCAAGTTTACATAAAGGTGCTCCAACTAGAGCGGCAAGAGGGATCACAATATCTGCTTTTTTTAGCAACGGCGCCATGACGCTTTCTATCCTAATATCTCCTTTGAAAATTGAGAAATTGGGGTTACTGCAAACGTGATTCAGGCTGGCTTGATTAAACATGAAGTTATCTAGCACAGTTACTTTATGGCCCGCATTGAGCAGATCGGGAACCATGGTTGATCCAAGGTATCCTGCGCCGCCTGTCACAAGGATGTTGTAGCTCATTATCTGTCCGTTCTAAGTCATTAAAAATTATTCACCAAACATCGCAATTTCAACACATTCGCACAATGTGTGAGCCAATACGATATGCAGTTCTTGGATGGTACTGGTGGCAGTGCCTGGCGCAACGATGCAATGGTCGGCTGCAGCCTTGGCTTTGCCACCTTTGTGACCACAAAAAACAATGCTTGGCACTCCCATGAGGCGGCATTGTTCAAGTGCGCTAAGGATGTTCGGGGACTGGCCTGATGTTGTGATACCTAAAAAAACATCAATTTTTGTAGCTTTGCCAGCCAGTTGTCTTGAGAATACTTTTTCAAAGCCATAGTCATTGCCAATGGCAGTCAAAATGGAACTGTCTGTTGTCAAGGCTTCGGCAGCCAAAGGCGCTCTGTCACGCGCTAATTTGCTAACAAATTCTGCTGCCAAATGCTGTGCATCGGCCGCAGAGCCTCCGTTTCCTGCAATATAGATTCTGCCGCCCTTTTGGTAGCATTCAATGACTACTTCAACAGCTTTCGAAAATTGAGCCAGGCAATGCTCATCGTCTATCAACTGCTGCTTTGCTGAAATTGAAGCTTGAATATTTTTTTTAAGCCGTGCAATGGTATCCATTTGGCTTCCTTATTGAAAAGAGGTTGGTCTTAGGTTATTACGCCAATTATGACGGCAGTAATTTTGATGCCCTATGGTAATCTGTTGGTACTCCAATGTCGATGAATGAGCCCACAAACTCAATGCCCATCATGCGCTGTCCTAATGCAAAAGCAGCTGGGAAGATTTCTTCTTCAAGCGAGCACTTGTCGCCTGGCAAAAATCCAATTGCATGAAGTGCCCGGGGGTGGATCAAATAAACCCCGCCATTGGCCAGTTTACCCAGCTGAGTCGTGGCTGATTTAAGTGAGGTAATGACACCTTGGGGGGAGATATCCATGCCCAGGTAACGCCCAGATTCAGTTGAGGAAAACAGCGAAAAACACCAGTCCGTATTGTGGAAGGTTGAAAATGCAATTAATTTGTTTAAATTAACTGCAAAAAATGTATCACCGTTAAGCACTAGAAAAGGCTTATCAAGGTCAATTTTCTGAGTACCGAGTAATAGGCCACCTCCAGTACCAAGGGGTTCATCCTCAATCACATAGTCTATCTTGGCACCTTTGTAGTTATTGCCTAGGTGATTGATGATGATTTCATGCCGATAGCCGACAGAGAGCACAAAATGGTGCACCTCTTGAAGGATCCAATAGTCCAAAAGGTGCTCCAGAAATGGTCGCCCTCTAACTGGCGCCATTGGCTTGGGCAAGTCAGGTACGGCACTGCGCAAACGCGTTCCCAAGCCACCGGCTAGAACAAGGGCGGAGGTCAAAGTACGCTTCTATGCCGAATTCAAAATCTCACAAAGATCGTCGATTTCTTGATCTTGGAGGTCGGGGAAATTGCCGATATAGAAGCCATAAAAATGGATGTGTTCGGTTTCTGGGAACTCAAGATAGTGACGGTCTGGTACTAGGTCTTTAAGATAGGGTTGGCGAATTTGATTGCCTCCACCGGCACTGCCGCGCCTAAACTCAATACCAGACTCACGCATCTTTTGCATAAGGCGAGTGGCCAGTTCGTCATCAGGCTTTTTTAAGATCAAGTTGAAAGCGTAATTGCTAGAGCCTTCTATTTTGAAGTCAGTCCGAAATTTCGTGGGGTCAATTTGCTTTAAAAATCGAAGCATATTTTCAGTACGGCGTATGACAATCTTGTCTAGCCGTTTGAGTTGACTGCGCCCCATGATGCCACCAATTTCGGTATTCCGGGCGTTGTATGCCGCATAAGCGAAAATGAAATCTGGGTTCAATTCAGGGTTTGCTTTTTGATAGGCATCTCGAACATCCATGTCGCTGACTTCGCGGACCATGCCGTGAGATCGCAACATGCGTGCTTGCTGGTAAATCTCAGGATCGTTGGTGCATACCATGCCACCTTCGATGGTACTCATGTGGTGTGCATAGTAGAACGAAAAATTAGACATCCAGCCCAAACTGCCTAACCGCTTTCCATTGTGCGTAGCCCCATGAGACTCGCAAACGTCTTCTATGAGAGGAATGTTCCGTCTTTCAAGCTCACTGAGAAGTTCGTCTGTTAGCCCATCAAAACCCTGCGCGTGGGTAATGAAAACTGCTCTTGTTTTATCTGTGATTTTTTTCAAAATTTCATCAGGGTGCATTGCCAATGAACAAGGGTCAATGTCTGCAAATACTGGCGTGAACCCATTTTGAAGCACAGATGCAACGTCTGATACCCATGTCAATGGAGGCGTAATGACTTCTCCGCCGTTTGGATGTCGAATTTTCAAAATAGCCATAGAAAGCAAGTTTGCAGAGGCTCCCGAGTTAACGAAAACACTGTATTTAACCCCTAGCCATTGGGACCACTCTGCTTCAAAGGCCCTTACATTGGGGCCATTCGTCAGGATTGGGTCTTCCTGCTTTAAGTGCTCAATCACTGCGTCGAGATCTTCGCGCAATATGTTGTTACGCATCAATGGATATTTCATAATCAATCAGAAAATTAAAAAGGGCCCTTGAACTCATGAGTCTGATGATCGGGGCTTATTGAAGGAATCCAATCCTTGTCGTTACCAGTTACTAGCTTGTAGGCCAATGCGGCAATGCTCTGAGGGTTGGGGTAAAAATGCTCCTCAAGTGAGGGGGTGGTTGGGCAGGGTACGGGCTCAAAGCCCATTCGGCGGATCCGAATATCAGCATGACCTTCAAAATATTGTGCAACATGCGCCGCAATTTCTGCTGCCGCCCCGCAGGTAGCCCATCCGTTGTCCACAATAAT
>CANNNB010000266.1 GCA_947505995.1 Comamonadaceae bacterium | reverse complement strand
CGCGGCTTGGACCATGGAGCGATTTGGATTCTTAAATCGCTGGAGTCGTTTTAGAGCCAATTGGTTTGCCTCAGATGCGCAGGGCTCATTGGTCCTGCTTGCCTTGTGGCCCATCGCATTGCTCTTTCCAGCACCGGTGCCTATGGGCTTGGGTCAAGTTTTAGAACGTGCAGAAGATGCGTTGGCCTTGATGTTGCAAGAAACACCTTGGTTGGATTGGCTGCCTGTTCGCGAAGTTGAGTTGCAACCCTTGCTGCCGGTTTATGAAGTTTTGTGTGTCAGCCTTGGCCAGTTGCTGCCTTGCCTGCTGGCGTTCAGCTTGATCCGCCATTTGCACCAAAAAGCAGTGGCTTGGTTGGTTTTGACGGGATGCGGCCTGTTGTTTACTGCCTTGTCTGCCGCTTTGACTTATGGCCCTTCCCATGCTTGGGAGTGGTTGTCTGCGCCCGTGCAAATGGCGCTTGTACTGGCAGCAGTCGTGGCATTGCCCTTGATGTGGCGAACAGAAAAAACACTTCAAGTCTTGGCACTGGTGGGGCTGGTTCTACAACTCACCCTGCTCAACAACGCTTCAGCAAACGCTTACTTTGCCTTGACCTTGCAAAATTGGGAGCAAGGTCAATTTATCCGCTTCCACGGTCTGATTCAGTGGCTGGGTTGGTTATGGCCCTTTGCTTTGCTGGTTTATTTGATGCGCTGTTTGTCTGCCTCCCGCCCCACTAAAATGTCAGCATGAGTGAATCCAAACCTGCCCCATCTGATGTTGTGCCAACAACGCAGCCTGCCAAGCCTTATTACGAGCGCCATATATTTTTCTGTTTGAATGAAAGAAAAAATGGCGATGCTTGTTGCGCGCTTCAAGGCGCCCAAGCGGCCTTTGACCATTGCAAAGCTCGCGTCAAAAGTCTGGGGCTTTCCGGCCCTGGTCAAGTCCGAGTGAACAAAGCAGGGTGCCTAGATCGGTGTGCGGGTGGGCCGGTCGCTGTGGTGTATCCAGAGGGAACTTGGTACAGCTTTGTCGACAACTCTGACATCGATGAAATCGTTGAAAGTCATTTAAAAAATGGCCAACCCGTCACGCGATTGATAACGCCTCCTGAAGTCGGCCGCTGATGAATGGCGCAACGCAGAACATGCCACTCCAAGGCCCGTCGGGCCATTTAGAGGGCCTGTGTGATGTGCCAGTGGGTGGTGTTTTTCAAGGCACAGCTGTCATTGCTCACCCACACCCTTTGTTTGGCGGCACGATGCAAAACAAAGTGGTTCAAACTTTGGCCAAGGCGTTTGTTCAAAATGGCTGGCGCGCAATTCGATTTAATTTTCGAGGTGTGGGTGCAAGTGAAGGCACCTACGACGAAGGCCGCGGTGAAGTCGACGACCTGATGAGCGTGATCCAAGCCACTTGCGAAACGGCGCAGCCCATGGCCCTTGCTGGATTTTCATTTGGCGCGTATGTCACAAGTCACGCTGTTGCTCGCTTATCAGCCGCCAACCAGCTCGAAAAATTGATTCTCGTCGGCACTGCTGCCTCGCGCTTTCAGGTTGCGCCAGTGCCCCCCGAGTTGCATGACAAAACCTTGGTCTTGCATGGCGAAGTGGACGACACCGTGCCCCTGGCCAGCGTGATGGATTGGGCACGGCCGCAGTCTTTGCCCGTGACAGTCATTCCTGGGGTTGAACACTTCTTTCACGGACAGTTGCCCTTACTTCGATCTTTGATCAGTCGCCACCTGCGGACTTGATTGTTAAAAAAATCTCACCATGACATTGTTGCTATTTAAACCTTGCCAAAACACCATGCGAGCCTTGTTTGCTGTTGCCTTTTCGGCGTTCGCGGCGGCTTGGATGCCCTTGCAAGCGCATGCCCAAAGCCCCGCACCTGAGGCGCCTGAAATTGCGGCAAAGGCTTATTTGTTGCTAGATGTCACGGCCAATCAAATTTTGGCCTCGCGCGACCTGGACATGCCCGTGGAGCCTGCCTCACTGACCAAACTTATGAGTGCTTATTTGGTGTTTGATGCCTTGAGGTCGAAGAAAATCGACTTGAAACAAACATTGAGCGTAAGTGAACGTGCTTGGAAAATGCCTGGATCGCGCATGTTCATTGACCCCAAAATGAAAGTGCCGGTTGAAGACTTGATCAAGGGCATGATTGTTCAATCGGGCAATGACGCCACCATGGCACTGGCCGAAGGTGTGGGCGGCACAGCCGAACGCTTTGTTCAGATGATGAACGAGCAGGCCAAGGTGCTAGGGATGAACAGCACCAGTTACAAAAATCCTGAAGGCTTGACCGAAGCGGGGCACACCACCACCGCGCGCGATTTGGGCACATTGACCCTGCGTTTGATGCGTGACTTTCCAGAATATGTCGGAACTTATGCCATTAAAAAATACCGCTACCCAGGCACACCGGCAGCCAATGAAAACAACCGCAACTTGCTGCTTTTCAAAGATCCTACCGTGGATGGTTTGAAAACTGGCCATACCAACGCTGCAGGGTATTGCTTGGTGGCAACTGCCAAACGTGATTTTCCCAATGTGGGGCAACGCCGTTTGATGGCCATTGTGCTTGGGACCAGCAGCGAAATTGCACGCGCCAATGAAGCTCAAAAACTGCTTAACTGGGGCTATACCGCGTTTGAGGCGGTCAAATTGTTTGACGCTGGGCAAGCCGTGGCCACCCCTGCAATTTGGAAAGGCAAGGCTTCCACAGTCAAACTGGGCCGCGCCGATGCGCTGGTGGTGGCCGTTCCAACAGGTTCTGCTGCCCAAATCAAAACCCAATTGGCCCGCCCAGATCCCTTGGTGGCGCCAGTCAACAAGGGTCAGACCATCGGTAGTCTCAAAGTGTTCCGTGGCGAGCAGCTTTGGGTCGATATGCCTTTGCAGGCCTTGGACGCCGTCGAGCAGGCAGGCGTGCTGGGCCGTGCTTGGGATGCTTTGCGTTTATGGATCAAGTAAGAAAAGTTGGTACTTGCAAACTTTGATCTAGAGTGTCCGGCAGAATAAAATTTTGCCTTGGCCTTGTTCCAGCGCTATACTAGAAGGCTTTTCCGCATTTGGAGCGGAGAAGATTCTTTTGTTCATTCCAAACGTTTAGGGACGTTTTTTTAAATGCCAACCATCAATCAATTGGTGCGTCAGGGGCGCG
>CANNNB010000265.1 GCA_947505995.1 Comamonadaceae bacterium | reverse complement strand
CTACCTCCGTATCGGGCAAATTGATCACCCTCACCTATGTCGAGCCTGGCATTTGGTTTGGCGACGTCTCCATCTTCGACGGCGACAGGCGCACGCACGATGCCTACGCGCATGGCGAAACCACCACACTCAATGTGGCCAAGGCAGATTTCAAGAAAATATTGGCTGCGCACGTCGAGTTGTACGACGCCATGTTGCGCTTGCATGCACGGCGTATTCGACAGCTTTTCGGCTTGGTCGAAGACTTAAATACATTGCCACTCAGGGCGCGTTTGGCCAAACAACTCAATCACTTGGTGCGCAGCTACGGCGTACCCAGTTTGTCCGACGCCAAGGCCATTCGCATCAGTCTGCAATTGGCGCAGGAAGAACTCGCTCAGTTATTAGGAGCTTCGAGGCAGCGCGTGAACCAAGAGCTCAAGCAAATGGAGCGCGAACATGTCATCAAAATAGAACCCGGTGGTCTCACAGTGCTCGACAGAGAGGCCCTTATCAAAATCGTGGATTCGGACAACTGAACGCCAGCACCCTGACCCTCACTTCGTTCATTCACAGCGGTAATTGCCATGAGCCAGTTTGATCATTTCGTGGGCACACGCCCAGTCACCGGCAGCCATGCCTTTGATGTTCCAGTCCTTGAGCGTTGGCTCCAAGCCAACATGCCTGGCTTTGAGGGTCCCCTGAGCGTTGAAATGTTCAAAGGTGGACAATCAAACCCAACCTACAAACTCATCACACCCAAATGTGCCTATGTGATGCGCGCCAAGCCCGGGCCCGTGGCCAAATTATTGCCATCGGCACACGCTGTTGAGCGTGAATTTGCAGTGATGAAAGGCTTGGCCGGTACGGCAGTGCCCGTTGCCCAAATGCATGTTCTGTGCGAAGACGAAGCCATTATGGGTCGTGCTTTTTACGTCATGGAATTTGTCGCTGGCCGAGTCTTGTGGGACCAGTCTTTGCCAGGCATGACCAATGCCCAACGTGCTGAAATTTATGACGAAATGAACCGTGTCATTGCAGCGCTGCACAGTGTGAAATTCGCCGAGCAAGGATTGGCCAATTACGGCAAACCTGGCAGCTACATCGAACGTCAAATTGGTCGTTGGAGCAAGCAGTATGTGGCCTCTCAAACCCAGTCCATTCCAGAAATGGACCGCTTGATGGCATGGTTGCCTGCCAATATTCCCAGTAGCGCCAAAGACGAATCGCTGGTCAGCATTGTGCATGGCGACTTTCGCCTAGACAACTTGATGTTTCACCCTAATGAGCCCAAAGTTTTAGCCGTGCTTGATTGGGAACTTTCTACCTTAGGCCATCCGCTGGCAGACTTCAGTTATCACTGCATGGCATGGCACATCAAGCCAGGTTCATTTCGCGGCATTGGCGGCCTAGATCACAAAGCATTGGGCATTCCAGAAGAGGCCGAATACATCCAACGTTATTGCCAACGCACCGGCTTCACCACGCCCGAGAAGTTGGCAATCGATTGGAATTTCTACATGGCTTACAACCTCTTTCGCATTGCAGCCATTCTGCAAGGCATTGCCAAACGTGTTGTAGATGGCACTGCTTCTAGCGATCAAGCCAAATCTTCAGGCGCTGGTGCACAACCCATGGCCAAACTGGCTTGGCAGTTCGCTAGCCAAGTTCATTGAACCCTCATTCAGCAGACCTTTGCTATTTTTAAGATTTAACAGGAGACCTTTAATGCAATTCGAATACTCAGACAAAGTCAAAAGCATGCAAGCGCGCTTGCTGGCATTCATGGACGAACACATTTATCCCAACGAAGCGCGCTTCTTCCAAGAGATTGCCGACAACCGCGCCAAAGGCAATGCTTGGGTCCCCACCAAAATTGTGGAAGAACTCAAACCCAAAGCACTGGCTGCTGGCCTTTGGAATTTGTTCTTGCCAAAGTCACCCCGCGCACCTCAAGGTTTGTCTAATTTGGAATATGCACCCCTGTGCGAAATCATGGGACGTGTACCCTTTGCTGCAGAAATTTTCAATTGCTCAGCCCCCGACACAGGCAACATGGAAACCTTTGAACGCTATGCCAGCGAGGAGCTCAAAGACCAGTGGTTAGAGCCATTGCTGAAAGGCGAAATTCGCTCAGCGTTTCTCATGACAGAACCTGACGTCGCTTCGTCTGACGCCACCAACATTCAGTGCGAAATTTTGCGCGATGGCAACGAATACGTCATCAACGGTCGCAAGTGGTGGTCTTCTGGCGCAGGCGACCCACGCTGCGCGGTTTACATCGTCATGGGCAAAACCAACCCAGACGCAGGCCGCCACGAGCAACAATCCATGATCATTGTGCCAGCCAACACACCTGGCATTACGGTGGTTCGTGCGCTGTCTGTATTTGGTTATGACGATGCGCCGCATGGCCACATGGAGGTGGTGTTAAAGAACGTGCGCGTGCCTGCTGCCAATTTGCTGCTGGGCGAAGGTCGCGGTTTTGAAATTGCACAAGGCCGCTTAGGCCCAGGACGCATTCACCATTGCATGCGCACCATTGGCGTGGCCGAGCGCGCACTTGAACTCATGTGCAAACGTTTGAACTCGCGTGTGGCATTTGGCCGTGAAGTTGCGCGTCAAACAGTTTGGCAAGAACGCATTGCGGAATCACGTTGCATGATTGAACAAGCTCGTTTGCTGACATTGAAAGCAGCTTACATGATGGACACCGTGGGCAACAAAGTGGCCAAAGCAGAAATTGCCATGATCAAAATTGTGGCACCACAGATGGCTTGTCAAATCATTGATTGGTCTATTCAAGCGCATGGCGGCGGCGGCGTTTCACAAGACTTCCCACTGGCCTACGCCTATGCACATCAGCGCACCTTGCGTTTGGCAGATGGCCCAGATGAGGTACACCGCAACTCTTTGGCCAAGCTCGAGTTGGCCAAACACTTGCTCATGCCAGGTGAGGTTGAGATGCCCGTTACACGCGGCAGCTAATCTGGCAAGCAACTCAAGGATGACTGCGCAGCAAGGGTGATCTTGAAACTTTGAAAGAACTTTTTAAGCAAGTTTCATGATTTCCCCTGTTACCGCATTAGAATAGCAGGCTAGTCGGAGCGTAGCGCAGTCTGGTAGCGCATCTGGTTTGGGACCAGAGGGTCGAAGGTTCGAATCCTTTCGCTCCGACCATTTTTCTCAATTAAGGCCCTACCTTCTTGGTTCTAGGGCCTTTTTTATCT
>CANNNB010000264.1 GCA_947505995.1 Comamonadaceae bacterium | reverse complement strand
GTTTGGCTGCGCGGGCATAAAATTCATCCATGTAAACGTCTGGCCCTTTAATTTGGCAGACACCGCGAGCATCGGCGCGGTCGACGTGAATCAAAGACACGTCTAAGGGCAGGGCGGGCATGGCCACCCATTGCTTGTTGTCGTAGGGTGAATCAATCAGTTTGAGCTGCGGATTGCGCGTGAGTACATCGGTACCCAAACCCACGCGTGTAGGAATGAAAGGAGCGCGCATGGCGGCAGCTTTCAATCCCAGCAACATCATGCCCTCGTCAATTTCCATGACGTCGATGGCACCGCTTTGGCGTGCTTGTCTAAAATAGGGCTCAAGTGGAATAAAGTCCAAAGACACAAAAGCAAAGATCAGTTTCTTAACCTTGCCAGCTGCACACAGCATGCCCACATCGGCGCCGCCATAAGACACCACGGTTAAATCCTTGACGGGACTGCGCAAAAGTTCGCGCACCAAGGCCATTGGTTTCCGACGGGGGCCCCAGCCGCCAATGCCGATGGTCATGCCATCTTTAATGTGCGCCACGACTTGGGCGGCGCTAGTTTGCTTGTTTGCCATTGAAACTTAATCTTCCTTGTCTGCCAGTGCTGCTTGCGATACGCTGAAGTCGTGTCCCCACAAGCTGACGCGTGTGAACTCATGCGCAACGTGCTCTGACCAGTCGACAACCGCACCGCCATAGCCATACTCCACGTCGAAATTGGAGGGACTGCGCATGTAAAACGAAATCATCTTGTCATTGGTGTGCTGACCCAGAGTGGCGGTCTGTTGAACTTTGTGCGCCAACATGCGATCGATGGCGCGGCCCACCTCGGGCACACTTTCGACTTCCACCATTACATGGACGCAACCGCTGGGCACAGGGAAACCTGCCAAGGCCAAGCTGTGGTGACGACGGTTGTTGCAATGGAAAAAGTGAATGGGCAGGGTAGGACCTTCAGGGCCAGCAGGTTGAAAGTTGAACAGATCGGACAAATCAAAGCCCATGACTTCGGTGCAGAACTTGACAGTTTCTTCAAAGGCAGGGGCAGGCAAAACGGTGTGGCCCATGCCGATGTTGCCGGTCACGAAACCAGATACACCTACGGGGGAGGCGAAATGCGCAAAGTCTGATTTAAAGCCCCAAATGAGTTCGTGGCGATTGCCAGAGGGGTCTTTGAATTGTGCAACTTGCTGTGCGCAACGCAGTTGGCAAAGCTTGGCGTCGCCCATTTGGAAATCGACCTTGGCGTTTTTGAGGACTGTCAAAGCGTGCTCAAAGTCAGCTTGCTGAGTCACTTCCCAACCAGAAACCAAGTAAGCGTCGTTTGCGCCAGACTGAATGGCAAAGCGAAACTGACGATCGTCCATGCGGACGTAAATGCCGCCGTCGGGTGAGGGTGCAGTCATCATGCCTAAGACCTCTTGGGCATAAGTTTTCCAGCGATTCAGGTCGGTGGTTTCTGCCACGACATAAGCCAGTCCCGCAATTTTCATCATGATTGGTTTACCTTGTTTTCTTCAATTAGAACCCCATGCTGAGATTCTGTTGTTGGAGGGGTTTTGAAGCATCGTCCGTTGAGACTAAACATTTCAAACCAATTTGATAGCCACCCTCTGAAAATGGCTTTTTCAAGGGGTATGAGATGTGTAGCTGGTGTAGCCTGCTGCACCGGGTGTGTACAGGGTTTTGCGGTCAAAACGGGTTAAGGGGTAGTCGTGCTGAAGTCGCTGAACAAGATCAGGATTGCCAATGAAATGTCGCGCATACGACAAGGCTGAGTTGGCATACTGAGTGAATGCTTCTTGTGAATTCTCTGGGGTGAATCCGTCATTCAAAATGAGACGATCGCCAAAATGCATCTGGGCCATTTCAAATGCATCAATCTCGGGCACTGGGGCGCGCATTACGTGCAAGTAAGCCAAATTCAGCTTGGCGGCTTGTTGCATCAATTCGATGTGCGTCTTTGCCGAGTACTCATCGCTTGTGTCGTTGAACGTGTTGCCTGGATTCACGCGCAAACCAACGCGGCCTGAGCCTATGGCCTGTGCCATCTCACTCAGGCATTCAATGGCAAATCGGGCGCGCTGAGCGGCTGAGCCGCCATATTCGTCGGTGCGGAAATTGGTGCCAGAGCATAAGAATTGCATGGGCAAATAGCCGCTGGTGCAGTGCAATTCCACGCCATCAAACCCTGCTATGCGGGCGTTGCGAGCTGCTTGCGCATGTTCTGCCACGATGGCTTTGACTTCGTGGGTCTCAAGCGCGCGCGGCATGTCGTAGGGCTGCATGCCCGCGCTGTCTGTGACGACTTCACCCGCGGCCTGCAGAGCGCTGGGGGCGACTGTTTCCGTACCGGCGGGTTTGATGTGATGGCTACCAATACGGCCGCCATGCATGATTTGCAGAACAATCAGTCCACCTTTTGCATGCACTGCGTCGGTTACTTTGCGCCAGCCCTTGATTTGTTCGGAGGTGGCAATGCCGGGTTGTCGGCAATAGGCCTGGCCGGTAGCGCTTGGCCAAGTGCCTTCGGCCACAATCAGACCCGCATCGCCGCGCTGTCCGTAATACGATGCCATGAGTTCATCCGGAACGCCTTCAGCACTGGCACGATTGCGCGTCATGGGGGCCATGACGATGCGATTTCTGAGATGCAGATCGCCCAGTGTCAGAGTTTGAAAAAGTTTTGACATCTATCGAACTCTCATTTTGGGCGCTGGCGTGCCTCTGCGCATGGTGCGTAAAAAGTGTTCAAGCGGAGCGGGTGCGGCCACTTCGGGTAACTGATCTTTGTCGGGGCGCTTTGCCCAAAATTCACTCCAGCTTGGAAATAAATCGTGGAAGGTGCCGTTGTAGGGCTCGCGGCCAGGCCAGCGCATTTTCATGTCGCCAATGGGGGGCTTGTTCAAGTCGGTGGCGTACCAGTAACAGGGCAGCCTGCGGCGGAAAAACCATTGTTGGTCAATGCGCTCGTAATCATCCCAATACAGCATTTGCATGATGACCCAATCGGCGCCACATTCGTGTTCGTTTTTAGAGTAGACCAAGCCGGTGGCATGGTTGGCATCGTCAAACTCAATGAGGTGCTGGCCCAAATGATGGGAGGTCCCAGTAAACTGGTCGCGCAGGGTTTGGTCTTGCCACGCTTTAAAGTGCGCGCGTCCCACTTTGTCTTTGCCCACCCGAATGTCGGGCGCAAACAGATTGACGTGGGCATCCAT
>CANNNB010000263.1 GCA_947505995.1 Comamonadaceae bacterium | reverse complement strand
GGTGTGCCTGATTTTGAAGTCAACTCTTGGGTGGGTTTGTTGGCCCCAGCCAAAACACCGCGTGCCATCATCACCCGCATCAACACAGAACTCAATGCCATTTTGAACGATCCTGAAGTGAAGGAAAGACTGAATGGCATGGGCATCACGGCATCGCCAGGAACCACAGAAAACTTTGGCGCCGAACTCAGCAGAGACCTTGCTAAATTTGGACCTGTTGTGAAAGCATCGGGCATTAAGGCAGAGTAAGTACAAGTTAGAAATTTGACATGACACGTACCACCCATATTTTCAAGACGCTGGCGTTTTGGCTGCCCGTGGCTTTTTTAAGTGCCTTGCTTTTCCATTGGCACCCAGCAAAAGCGCAAAACAATGCAAGCTTCTATCCTCAAAAGCCCATCAAAATTTTGGTGGGCTTTTCACCTGGCGGTGTACCAGACATCGTCGCTCGCGTGCTGGCCCCCAAATTCACAGATGACTGGAAGCAACCGGTCATTGTTGAAAATAGATTGGGCGCTGGCAGCAACATTGCCGCACAAGCAGTCGCCACTTCAGCCCCGGATGGTTACACATTGCTGTCAATTTCTTCAGCACACGCCATCTCACCCGCTATTTACAACAAACTGCCCTATGACGCCACAAAAGATTTCTCGGGCATCACACTCACTGCAACAGGTCCTGCCTTGGTCATTGTCTCGCCAGAGTTGAATGTGAGCAACATGAGAGAGTTCATTGCCTTGGCCAAAAGCAAACCTGGACAGCTCAACTATTCATCAGCTGGCGTGGGCAGCGGCTCGCAATTTGCAGCCGAACTGCTGAAAGCTCAAGCCGGCATTGATTTGGTTCACATCCCATTCAAGGGCATACCCGAAGCACTGACTGACACCATGGCAGGACGCACACACCTCTTTATCTCGCCCTACGCCAGTGCCATCAACTTGGTGCGAGAAGGCAAGGCCAAAGCCATAGCCGTCACCAGTACCAGTCGCGTAGCCGATTTACCCAACTTGCCCACAGTAACCGAGTCGGGCGTGCAGGGCTACAAGTGGATTTTTTGGTATGGCTTAGTGGCCCCCGCTAACACGCCTCGCGACATTGTTCAGAAAATACAAGTTGAAGTGGTGGCGGCATTAAAGCAGCCCCAAGTGACTCAACGCTTTGGTTCGCTTGGGATTGACGCGGTGACCAGCAGTCCTGAATCATTTGACCAATTGATCAAAGATGAAGTTCAATTGTTTAAAAAATTAGCTGCCGACTCTGGCATCAAGGCGGATTAATTTCTATGGCTTTTGTTCATGTCAACGGCATTGAGTTGCACTACACCATCGATGGCACTCAAGGGCCGTGGATCACACTGTCTCACTCTTTGGCTTGCAATCTTTCTTCATGGGATGCCCAAGTTGAATTGCTAAAAGATCACTTCCGAGTCCTCAGATTTGACACGCGAGGTCACGGACAGTCGAGCGCACCGGCAGGACCTTACACACTAGAGCAACTGGCAGAAGATGTTGATGGCCTGCTCCGTCATTTGGGCATCACTCAAACGCACTGGATGGGTATTTCCATGGGCGGCATGATTGGCCAGACCTATGCTTTGGCTCACCCTGGTGTTTTTCTATCGCTCATCTTGGCAGATTCCACCAGTCGCAGGCCGCCTCAAGCAACCAGCATGTGGGGTGAGCGAATTCAAATTGCCCAAACCGAAGGCATGCAAGGTTTATTGGAAAGTACCTTAACACGCTGGTTTACGCCAGAATTTCGCGCCAAAAATCCAGACGTGATGGCCCTGATTGGGAACGGTATTTTGGAAACTCCCGTCAATGGCTTTTGTGGCTGTTGCGATGCCATTTCCAAAATCGATTTACTCGACAGGCTTCAAGAGATCAAGTGCCCGAGCTTGATCATGGTGGGTGAACACGACCATGGCACGCCTCCAGAAATGTCTCGCCTCATGCATGAGAACATTGAAGGGTCTGAGTTTGTCATCATCCCGAATGCGGCACACATTGCCAGCATTGAGCAAGTGGCTTTTTTCAATGCGGAAATTTCCAGATTTCTATTCAAGCGAGATAAGTCTCTTTAAAATTTGAAGCTATTGGTCCGTCTCATTAGAGAAAGCCGTCTAATTCAAAAAATTTTCCCATTCGCAGTTTGCGCTGCGTTTGGTGTGAATAAATTTCCTGCCCTGCTTTCTTTCCTACAGATGTAACGGGTTTACAACCGATAAGATACAGAAACCAACAAAAGCGTCGTTGCATTTCATAATTAGGATTTTTGATGTTGACATTAGAAGAATACGCCAACAAATATCAGACGATTCAAATGAACCGCACTGACGGCATTCTTGATTTGCATGGCTACGGTTTAGCTCTTGAAGGTTTAGCTGCAAGGCATAACTCGAACGAACACGTTAAAAAATAACTTTAGTCATCCCTTTTACTCATAGGCTTTAATTCATGCGTCTACTTACATTCACTCGAAACGGCTCAGGCCCACTCATTGGCATCCGCACCGATGAAAAGATACTTGCAATCAACGAGGCTGCAAAAATTGCAGGCGAATCCAACTTACCAACCAGCATGAAGGATCTGCTTGCAGCTGGCTCGGAAGGCATGAGCCGTGTTCGCCAGTTAAATTCAAAAGCTTTAAGTGATGTCAGTCAGTTTAAAAATGCTTGGTACGACAAGGCATCCATTGCTTATCTTCCGCCCATCATTGATGCTGATAAATTTTTATGCGTCGGTAAGAATTATCGAAAGCATTTGGAAGAACTTCAGCGTACTGCCTTGATCAAAGAAATTCCACAAGAGCCCACTGGATTTATTAAATTAAATTCATGCTTAGTGGGCCATCAAGCCAAAGTCAAAAAGCCCGAAGGTATTGTGCGTCTCGATTACGAGCCAGAGCTTGTCTTTGTAATGGGCAAACGTGCTTTAGGCGTCAAAAAAGCAGACGCATTCGATTATGTTGTAGGCGTTACCATTTTGAACGACCTCACTTGCCGTGATCTGCAGCAAAGAGAAGTTGCTTCTGGCTCACGTTTTTGGACTGCCAAAAATATTCCAGGCTTTGGTCCTCTTGGCCCTGAAATCATCACGATGGATGAAATACCCGATCCCTACAATTTATGGATGACTTGTTCCGTCAATGGTGAGCAGCGTATGAGAGTCAATACCAGTGATCAAATTTGGAAGTTGCCAGACATCATTGAGCACTTCTCCCAATATATTCCCATCGAACCTGGCGATATGTTCTCTACAGGTGCGCCTG
>CANNNB010000262.1 GCA_947505995.1 Comamonadaceae bacterium | reverse complement strand
TTGCGCTTTGGCAGCCTTGATCAATTCTTGAAGTGTGTTGTAGGGCGTTTTGTTGCCAGCCAAAATAGCCCCCGGCGTGTTCACGATATTGGTGATTGGCGTGAAGTCTTTAGCAGGCACAAAACTCAGTGACTTATGAATATGGGGGCCAATTGACATTGCGCTGACGGTCATGACCCCAAGGGTGTAGCCATCTGGTTGCGCTCTTGCCAGCACAGCTGTGCCAATATTGCCACCAGCGCCTGCGCGGTTGTCCACCACAACGGGCTGTCCCAACCCTTCGCTCAGTCGCTTGGCCAATTCTCGGGCTACCAAATCTGTGACGCCACCAGGCGGAAATGGAACGATCAAAGTGATAGGTTTAACGGGATACGCATTTGAGCTTTGCGCAAAGGCAAAACTGGCGATCAAAGTTAAAGCAATAAAAACGGAAATTGCTTTGAATGCTTTTTTCATAACTCGATAAGCTCCAATGTTTAACCAATTTCTGACTTGTGCCCAAGCTTGCTGGCCGGTAGCGCTTGGTAAACAGGCCACACTGGCTAATTGCAAAATATCACGGCGCGAAATTGACATGAAATCTCCTTGTGCGAGTCAGAAGTTCATTGTGTGAGCCACTGATTGATTTGTCTAGATCAGGCAATCCCTAGGTGTTACTCAGCATTCCATGCAAGAGGAGCGCTAAAATCCTCCCAAATACTCGCATATGATTTGCAGGTTCTAACCCGTCCAACGTCAAAGACTCGAGGCTTTCTGTGATACCCGGATTAATCAAGCGTCGCTCGTTTTTGGCCGCTGTACCTGCCTTGTTTGGCTTTGACAACCTTCATGCACAAAGCCCTGGCTGGAAGACGCTAGATGGCCGTGCTCCTCTCTTAATTGCGCACCGCGGTGCATCAGGCTATCGGCCCGAACACACGCTGGCGGCCTATGCGCTGGGCATTGATCAAGGCGCAGATTTCATAGAGCCCGATCTGGTTCTCAGCAAGGATGGTGTGTTGCACGCAAGGCATGAACCCATGCTGGCTAGGGTGCAATTGGAGGCTGACGGACGGAGCATCAAGCGCAATTCTGGTGGGCAACCCGAGCTTCATCGCAGCGATACCAGTACCAACGTCTGGCAGCTTGAGAAATACGCCGAGCGCCTTGTAATCAAGCAGCTTGACGGCAAGCCTGTGGGTGGCTGGTTCGCAGAAGACTTCACAGCCGCCGAACTCCGAGCCGATGTGCGCGCGCAGGAACGCTTGCGCGATTTGCGCCAAGCCAACAATGCTTTCAACGACCGCTACCCCATTCCCACCCTGGCCGAAGTCATTGCGCTAGCCCAGCTGCGCAGCAAGGAATTGGGTCGCACGATCGGCATTTATCCTGAGACTAAGCACCCTAGCTACTTTAAGAGCTTCACCGACGCCAAAGGCTTGCCACGCATGGAAGACCTGCTTGTGGCGCAGCTGCACAACGCCTATGGCAACGTCCGCGAAGCGCCGGTGTTCATGCAGTCCTTCGAAGTCAACAATCTTCAGTACCTGCGAACTAAGACGAAGATGCGATTGGTACAACTTCTTAGCGCTGGTGGGCAGCCGTACGATTTTCAGCTGGCTGGCGACAAGCGCAGTTATCAAGATCTGGCACGTTCGTCGGGCCTAGACTTTCTCAAGGGCCATGTCGATGGCATCGGCGCGCACACGCAGCTCATTGTGCCCAGCGACGGCCGTCGCTTGCAATCACCAACGGCATTGATATCCGAGGCCCATGCACGTGGCTTGCCAGTGCATGGCTGGACCTTTCGCGCCGAGAGCCAGTTCTTGCCTGCTGAGCTAGCTCGCGGTGTCGGCCCTACAGCGCATGGTGACATGGCAGCCCAATTGCGCGTGTTCATTGAAGCTGGCATGGATGGTTTCTTCACCGATCACCCAGACTTGGGCCGTGCGGTCTTAGGCAAGACATAGAACAAGACGATGTTTATCAGGAGTTCAAAATGGGACTGCCAGTTTTAATCAGTTCATCTAAGATAAAAAACGCATCTTTGGCTGAAGCTTTATAGGGATCAAATTCTGGATGGGCCATCTGAACCATAGGGTCGTCTTTAGACAAATAGACCAGCGCCATCGACCATTGACCAAAACGTCTTTGCGAAATTTCTTCCATCGACAGCAGCTCAACATTGTGGTGATTTCGATCAGACATGATGCGAGCGTAAAGCAAATTGACTTGAGATCTCTCGCCTTCCAAGACTTGCAACCACAAGCCTGAGCCTTGACATAAAACACCCGTGATATTTTCTTTTTTGTTGTAGGTGGCAGATTTTTCTAAAATCAAGGTGGTCATAGTGGTTGTAATGGGGCCAACGGGTTGGCTGACATACAAGAGGCGTACGAGCATAAGAGGCTCCTTTTAGAAGTAGCAAAGCAATCCATCAGAGACATCTTCAACTGATTACAAAACCAGCATGAGCTTATCTCACTCCACTGCTTTGTCAAATCAAAAACTGAATAACTTGTCCTGATATTGGTGAACCCAAGCTTCGCTGCACCTCCAAAGCTCGGCTGCTAATTCGGAAATTTGCCTCAATTCAGCTGAAGATTTTTTTCTCGACTGCGCAAAATCAACAAGGCCAAAACACCGCTGGCAATGAGTCCCATGGAAACATGAATGGCTTTTTGTGAGATGGCATAAGTGATGCTGGAGTAAGTCAGCCATGCACAGGCGGCGCAAAAAATCAGGGGAAGCACTGGGTACAGCGGCACCTTGAAGGGGCGAGTGGTGTGCTTGTCTGTGTGCCTTAGCCACAGCAAGGCCAGCCCCACCAGAAACAAGAAACCCCAGAAGACAGGGGCGGTAAATTCAACCATGGCAGAAAAGCCGTCGGCTTCTTGAGTGCCCAATGCAATCAAACCAATGCTGATCAGGGCTTGCAAAAGCAAGGCTTGTTTGGGGCTTCCAATGTCGAGTTGCCATTGCCCAAGTTTGCGCAGAGCTTTCCAGTCATTGCCCACTGCAAAGTTGGTCCGAGCCCCTACAAACATGGTGGCGTTGATGCTTGTCAAGGCAGCAATGGCCACAAACAAGCCCAGCGCTTTTTGCGCCAAAGGACCAAAGGCCAGGCCCAGCAGGTCGCTTGCAGCGGTTTTGCTTTGGCTCAAGCCACTCACGCCCAAGCCCAACAGCAAAGCTGTGTTCACGAGCAGATAGATGACCGTCAAGGTCAGCATGCTGGCCAAGATCACCCAGACCATGGTGCGAGGGCCGCCCTTTAATTCGGCCGATATG
>CANNNB010000261.1 GCA_947505995.1 Comamonadaceae bacterium | reverse complement strand
CTTACCCCGCGCACATCATGTTGCGCTATGACATTGAGCGTCGACTTATTGAAGGCGACATTGAAGCGGCAGATATTCCTTCGTTGTGGGATGCTCAGATGAGTTCTTTGCTCGATTTAGACACACGGGGCAATTTCAAGGATGGGCCATTGCAGGACGTGCACTGGCCAATGGGCCTCTTTGGCTACTTCCCTTGCTACAGCATGGGGGCTATGTACGCTGCTCAGTGGTTTGCAAGTATCGAAAAAGCGATACCTAACGTGCACAATGACATTCAGAATGGCAATCTACAACCCATCTGGGACTGGCTGAATGAAAACATATGGCAAAAAGCCAGCTTTTGGCCAACTGATGAACTTGCCCAGCAAGCCAGCGGTAGCGAACTAGATCTGCGATATTTTAAGCGTCACCTCTACAAACGTTATCTCGGAGAAACTTTGTGAATCCATCACAAATTGAACGCTTCACTAAATCAAATTGTTGTTATCATTTGTCTGCCTTAGACATGCAGTCTGCACAATTTACCAACGGCTTAAACCCGTTTAAAAATTTTGTGAAAATCAAAATAACTTTTGTGCCTAGTAAATTGCTGAGTTTTTATTCTTGTTTTTCAAGCATGGAACGAAATCTTTTGACAAATCAAGTTAGGTGCTCATGACAACTCAGGCTCAGGCTAAAAATTCAGTTCGGCCTATGACAGGCCCTGAGAAAATAATTGCAAAAGCTTGCGGCCTGCCTAGCGTTGCTCCCGGTGATATTGTTTTCCCATCACCTCACATGGTGATGGTGCATGACAATGTTTTGCCAAGTATCAAAAAATCACTAGACAGTATTGGTATTGATCAACTGGCTAGCCCAGAAAAAGTAGTTTTAGTCACGGATCACGAGGTTCTATATGGAAGCCCGCGTGCTGCACTCTATGGCGCAACGAATCGACAGGCAGCAAAAGCTTGGAATGTTGGTCATTTTTTTGACGTTGGGCGTGGTGGTCACGGGCATATTTTTCCGATGGAAATGGGCCTGGTGAGTCCTGGAAATTTTGTATTTGACAACGACCGTCACTGCACAAACGTTGGCGCTATCGGCGCCGTGGGTTTTCGCGTAGGACTTGAAATCTCCCGAGTTCTTGCTACCGGAACCAATTGGATTATGGTTCCACACTCATTACAACTGACCTTAAAAGGCCGTTTGCCACCCTACGTTCATGCCCGCGATTTAGGCACGCACATAGGTCGATTGATTAAGCTTGGCAAGATTCCTTTTGATTTAGATTACAAAATACTCGAGTTTGCAGGGGATCTTGAGCAATTTTCACTGGCTGCCAGGGTGGCACTTTGCAGCACACCCACAGAGTTGGGTGCATACGGCGTTTTCTTCCCACCTTCCAATGCGGTTTTGGAGCACGCTAACAGGGTTGCAAAATCACCTTTCATGGCTGAATATTCAGATCCATCTGCCCACTACCAAATGCGGGCCGAAATAGATTTAGATTATTTGGAACCACTGGTTTCCTTGCCTGGCGGTATTCAAAATGCAGTTCCCATTTCTGAGGTTGAAGGGCTCTCCATTGACCATGCATTCATCGGTTCGTGTGGCTCCTCGATGTTTGAGGATATCGCAGCTGCTGCCGAAATTTTGCGCTCCCGAAAAGTTTCCGCTGGCGTCCGACTTTTTGTCGTCCCTGGCTCTGAAGAAACATTGAAAAGGCTTGCCTCAAGTGATTTGATGCAAGTTTTTATTGAAGCGGGCGCAGTTGTTCTTCCGCCAGGTTGCGGGCCCTGCAATGATGCTGTGGTTGGTCCTCTCCATTCGGGAGAAGTTTCTATCTCCACTGCTACTAATAATAATCACGGGCGATTTGGAGCACAAGATGCTAAGCTGTATCTTGGAAATCCTTTGACAGTAGCGGCCTCTGCTGTGGCAGGTTCAATTATTGACCCGCGCCATCTTTAATTACCAATGCTAGGAGTCATTCAATGTTTAAACACTTTTTCATTGCGCTGTTTTGTTTAGTCAGCATCACAGCTCAAGCTCAATATCCAGATCGTCCCATTCGCATCATCGTGCCATTTCCGGCTGGCGATGGTTTAGATATACAAGCCAGAACGATTGGTCAAAAGCTTTCTGAACGCTTGGGTCAACCCGTCATCATTGACAACAAGCCCGGTGCGGGAACTTTGATTGGCGTTGAAGCTGCCGCCAAATCGCCCGGTGATGGCTACACCATTTTGTTGGTCACCACCACTTACGCAATCAACCCCAGCTTGCGAGATAAAGTTCCTTACGACCCAATCAAAGATTTTGTGCCACTCATTCAAACCACGGCCATTCCGCTGGTAGTGGTTGCGTCAAATGGCTTTGCACCCAAAAACTTTACCGAAGTGATGGCTTTGGCCAAGCAAAAACCTGGTGAAGTCACGATGGGTAATTCTGGAATGGGCACAGCCGCACACATTGGCATGGAATTGTTGAACAGCGCCGCAGGTATCAAGTTCACCCATGTGCCCTACAAAGGGATTCCACCCGCAATGACAGATTTAATCAGTGGTCGCCTGCAACTTTTATGCACTTCCCCTGCACAAGTGATGAGCACAATTCGCGATGGAAAGATCAAAGCGGTTTTTGTTACAGGCGCTAAGCGCATGGCCCAACTGCCCAACGTTCCGACTATTCAAGAGTCTGGTGTCCCTGGTTTTGATGTCAACGCTTGGGTGGGTTTGATGATGCCAGCAGGCACCCCCGATGCTATTGTGCAGCGCTTGAACAAGGAAATTGCAACAATCATCAACAGCCCAGAGATCAAAACTCGATTGAGCAATGATGGCTCTGAAGTTGTTGCCAGCACGCCAGAGGCTTTTGCGGGTCATATTCGCCGCGAGTTGGACAAATGGGGCACCGTCATTCGCAACGCCGGCATCAAGGCAGAATAATCTTGCAGCAGTTTTCATGGTCTCTACGGGGACGCTGTTGGCAATTTGGCCATGATATTCCCCATATGGGGGGCGTTGTTCCCATGCGCATTGTTTCTGAAATGCGAACTGACCCTAAAGACATAGTTGAGCATTTGTTTGAAGGCGTCATTCCAAATTTTCATCAACTTTGCCGTCCGGGCGACATCGTCGTGGCGGGCCGTAACTTTGGCATGGGTGCCAAAATGCAAGGCTATATTGCGATGAAAGCTTTGGGTCTTGGACTAGTGTGTGAGTCCATGTCTTTTTTGGCCTATCGTGAAGCCATCGGAATTGGTTTGCCTGTTCTAACAGGATGCAATGGAATTTCAAGCGCCTGCAATCAAAGTGACGAGCTGAGTGTTAATTTTCAGGCTGGGGTGCTAG
>CANNNB010000260.1 GCA_947505995.1 Comamonadaceae bacterium | reverse complement strand
TTTGAAATGTCCATCAATGAAACCAAACACTGACCTCAACGACACCCTGTTCGAACGCGCTCGCCAAGTTATTCCTGGCGGCGTTAATTCACCCGTGCGCGCATTTCGCGCTGTGGGCGGCACACCTCGCTTTGTGAAGCGCGCTGAAGGCGCTTATTTTTGGGATGCCAACGGCAAAAAATACATCGACTACATCGGTTCATGGGGCCCCATGATCTTGGGCCACGGCCACCCTGCTGTTTTAGAAGCCGTGCAAAAAGCGGCCTTAGATGGTTTTTCTTTTGGCGCCCCTACCGAGCGCGAAGTGGAGTTGGTCGAAGCGCTGATCAAGTTGGTGCCCTCTATGGAAATGGTGCGCTTGGTCAGCTCGGGCACCGAAGCCGGCATGAGCGCAGTGCGCTTGGCACGCGGCGCCACAGGCCGCAGCAAGTTCATCAAGTTTGAAGGCTGCTATCACGGCCATGCCGATGCCTTGCTGGTCAAAGCCGGTTCAGGCTTGGCCACCTTTGGCAACCCCACCAGCGCCGGTGTGCCACCTGAGGTGGTGCAACATACATTGGTGCTCGAGTACAACAACATTGAGCAACTGGAAGAAGCCTTCAAGATTCATGGCCCTGAACTGGCCTGCCTCATGATCGAGCCCATTGCTGGCAACATGAACTTTGTGCGCGCCAGCGTACCCTTCATGAAACGCTGCCGCGAACTGTGCAGCCAATACGGCGCGTTGTTGGCGTTTGACGAAGTCATGACCGGCTGCCGCGTGGCCCTAGGCAGTGCGCAAAGCGTTTACGCCAAAAGCATTCCTGGCTTCGAGCCCGACATGACCGTCATGGGCAAAGTGATTGGCGGCGGAATGCCATTGGCAGCCTTCGGTGGCAAGCGCGCTGTCATGGAACAGCTCGCACCTTTGGGCCCTGTTTACCAAGCTGGCACCTTGAGTGGCAACCCTGTGGCCACTGCATGCGGCTTGGCCACATTGGCAGAAATTAGCAAGCCTGGTTTCTTTGATGCTTTAAGCGCCACAACACGTTCACTGGTAGATGGCCTTACAGCTGCAGCTGCAGCTGAAGGCATTCCATTTGCTGGCGACAGCGAAGGCGGTATGTTCGGCTTCTTCTTGTTGCCCACCTTGCCCAGCAACTACCCACAAGTCATGAAAACCGATGGCACCAAGTTCAACACTTTGTTCCATGGTTTGCTAGACCGCGGCGTTTACATTGCACCCGCTCTTTATGAAGCTGGCTTCGTCAGCGGCGCACACACCGCACAAGACATTGCAGACACCGTGAGTGCAGCGCGCGAGATCTTCAAGAACCTGAATTAAGTTTTCAGTGGCGAAAGTGGCGCACACCTGAAAACACCATGGCCACGCCGCGTTCATCTGCGGCGGCAATCACCTCGGGGTCGCGCATAGAGCCGCCTGGCTGAATGACGCAATTGGCACCCGCGTCGACCACAACATCCAAGCCATCGCGGAACGGGAAGAACGCGTCGCTGGCCACCACGGTATTTTGCAAACTCAAACCAGCGTGACTAGCCTTGATGCTGGCAATGCGCGCAGAGTCTAAGCGGCTCATCTGGCCAGCGCCCACGCCCATGGTCATGCCATTGGCGCAGAACACAATGGCATTGCTCTTGACGTACTTGGCCACTTTCCATGCAAACAACAAGTCTTGCAATTGCGCAGGCGTGGGTTGTACTTTGGTCACCACTTTAAGGTCGGCCAATTGCAGTTCATGGTTGTCAGCGCTTTGAATGAGTAAACCCGAACCCACGCGTTTGATGTCTTGCGCATTGCGGCCTTGTTCAAATGCGTTTCCACCCGCTTTGAATTCAGGCAAGGCAATTTGCAATACACGCACATTGGCTTTGGCCTTGAAAATTTCCAAAGCCTCGGGCGAGTAAGAAGGCGCCATCAACACTTCAACAAACTGCTTGCTAATTTGTTGCGCTGCCGCTGCATCGACGTTGCAGTTCAAGGCAATGATGCCGCCAAACGCAGATGTGGGGTCAGTTTGAAACGCTTTACTGTAGGACTCAAGCGCGTTGGCACCCACAGCTACACCGCAAGGATTGGCGTGCTTCACGATCACGCATGCAGCCTCTGAGAAACTCTTGACGCATTCCCATGCCGCATCGGCATCGGCAATGTTGTTGTACGAAAGTTCTTTGCCCTGCAATTGAACAGCCGTCACCAATGAGCCGGGCGCTGGGTACAAATCGCGATAAAACGCTGCCGTTTGGTGAGGGTTCTCGCCGTAACGCAAGTCTTGTAACTTTACAAAGCGGCCGTTGGATTGGGCAGGGAATTCTTTGCGAGTGCCGTCTTCCAAGCTGTAGGAAGACAAATAATCACTGATGGCCGCGTCGTAATTGCTGATGCGATTGAAAGCCGCAACAGACAAAGCAAAGCGTGTTTTCTCAGACACTTGGCCGTGGGCAGTGAGCTCTTCAACCACAGTAGCGTACTGAGAAGCATCGGTTAGCACTGCCACGTCTTTCCAGTTCTTGGCTGCACTGCGCACCATGGCAGGGCCACCAATGTCGATGTTCTCAATGGCATCTTCCAGTGTGCAACCGGGCTTGGCCACAGTGGCTTCAAAAGGGTACAAATTGACAATGAGCAAATCGATGGTTTGAATGCCGTGTTGTTTCAAGGCGGCCATATGCTCGGGCACATCGCGGCGGGCCAACAAACCACCATGCACTTTGGGGTGCAATGTTTTCACACGCCCATCCAGCATTTCCGGAAACTCTGTGAGTTGCGCCACTTCTGTCACTGGCAAGCCTTGCTCAGCCAAGAGTTTGGCGGTGCCGCCCGTTGAAACCAGTTCTACCTTGAGCTTGTGAAGCGCTTTAGCGAGATCAAGGATGCCAGTTTTATCCGAGACAGAAATGAGAGCTTTCATTATTTTTTTATTTCAAAAGTTTGTGTTCAAGAAGTTTTTTGCGCAGCGTGTTGCGGTTTAGACCCAACCATTCTGCAGCGCGAGATTGATTTTGCTCAGCGCGGTGCATCACCACTTCAAGCAAAGGTTTTTCAACGGTATTCAAAAGCATGTTGTACATGCCAGTGGGTTCCTCACCGTCCATGTCGTGAAAGTAAGCGTTCAAGCTTTCGCGGATGCATTCGTCAATTTTTTTCTTGGTCATTCCATAGTCTCCAAAGCCAATTCTGCGCTTATGCCTGAAAAAGCCTGTGGCATGCGCTCCAAGCGCGATGCCATTTCTTCAAAAAAATCTGCCACAGCACGAGATTGCAACTCTGCTGTTTCCAAGATGTTCATCTGATCTCTGAACACATCACCGCCCGGCAAATCACGCACGTACCAACCG
>CANNNB010000259.1 GCA_947505995.1 Comamonadaceae bacterium | reverse complement strand
TGCAATGGCTGCCGTGAGCATGCGCTCGCCAGCATTCGAAGTGAGCACATGGAGGATGGTATTTGCAAGTTTGACAATTGAGTTGAATGTCATGGCAGTGGTAACAAGCACGACATCAAGGGTGGAAATCTTCACAGAAGGACGGGTGTGGTCGGCGTAAGGACGATGAGTTGCCTAAAGAAAAAACTGCATATGCATTACATTAGGGATCGTCATACATGCGATTCTATTTGCAATGTCTCAACTTTTCTCCGATACAGCTCGCCATCGTCAAATCGGCATTGCTTTGGTCACTGTTACCACCTTGATGTTTGCAGTGTTAGACACCAGCGCCAAATGGTTGGTGCAAAGCTTGCCTGTGTTGCAGGTGGTTTGGTTGAGATTTCTATTTCACACTTTATTAACGACCGCTATTTTCATGCCCTCCATGGGCAGGCGTTTGTTCGCCATCAATAACCCACGTTTGCAATTGCTTCGCGGCCTGATGTTGGCCATCATGACGGGCCTCAATTTTTTTGCATTGCAATATTTGCAACTGGCTGAAACTGGTGCAGTTCAGTTTTCTGTTCCCATTTTGATTGCACTCATTTCTGCTTGGGTACTTCATGAACGGCTTGATGCCAAAAGGTGGATGGCCATTTGCATTGGATTTGCAGGTGTGTTGGTCATTATTCGACCTGGCAGCAATGGTTTTCATCCTGCTATTTTTCTCAGCATCATCAATGCCTTGTTGTATGCGGCCTTCAATTTAATGACACGCCGTTTGGCCAGCAGTGATCATCCTATTTCGACACAGTTGGCCTCTGCGGCTGTGCCGTCACTGCTATTGGCACCGTTTGCAATTTGGTTTTGGCAAACCCCAGACAGTTGGCAAATATGGTGTGTGATTTTGATCACCGGATTAACGGGTGGTTTGGGTCATACGGCTTCGGCACTTGCTCATCGGTACGCAACAGCAGCAGTGTTGGGTCCTTTTTTGTACCAGCAAATTATTTACATGGCTTTGGGCGGCTGGTTGGTGTTTGGTCAAATTCCCGATGCTGCCGTGGTTTTGGGTGCTTTGATTGTGGTGATGAGTGGCCTGTATTTGCTTTGGCATGAGTTTAAAGTGCAACAAGCAGAGTGAATTAAAAAGCGGCCATTCCTTAGATACCTGAGAATTTTTCTTGGCAGAATCTTTAACAGAACTTTACCTTTACCTTAGTCAATTAAATAAAAGTCAATGGCATCATCAGCAACTTGCCCAACCAATCAACACCATCTTCTTTGCTGAGTGTTGTTGATATTGAAAGTCCAAGCTTTAGTTGGTTTTTGATGGCCCTTGTGCCAAATTTAAATTTTTATGCGTTCAATTCAAAAGAATTTCGCCAGATTGAAAATCATTTTTTTTGTTTCAATCGCACTCAGTGCTGTTATTGTTGGATGCGGTGGAGGAGCAACTTCAAGCTCAACCATCACCACAATAACCACTCCAATAGGCGTCACAGAATACACCAGCTTAAGTTTAAGCAACTTGTCTAATTACGCTGCGCCCGTTTTGCCGGCTTACTACGACAACGCAGTCGCGGCTCTGGACAATACCCCTGCTAACAGCGCCATTAGCGACAAGCTTGCCACCTTGGGAAGAGTCTTGTTTTACGATAAACGCCTCAGCATTAACGACACAATTTCTTGCAGTTCATGCCATCAGCAAGCCAACGGGTTTGATGACCCTCGTCGTTTCAGTATTGGATTTTCTGGTGCTGCTTTCACGACCGCACACGCCATGCGTTTGGGCAATATCCGTTATTACCAGCCTAGCAGCATGTTTTGGGACAAACGGGCTGCATCTATTGAATTGCAAGCAAGTCAGCCCATACAACATGCTGTAGAGATGGGATTCGTAGCTGGTGCTGGTGGTATTCCTGCACTCATCACCAAGATGAATACAAGCGTGTATTACCCCGATTTATTTACCTTCGCTTTTGGCGACTCAGTCATTACTGAAACTCGAATTCAACAAGCGCTTGCGCAGTTTGAACGAGCGATGATCTCTTCCAGCAGTCGCTGGGACACGGCCTATGCCCAAGTTTTTAATCCGAATGCCAATAATCGCGGATTGGGCACAACACTCCCTGGATTTACCGCTCAAGAAGATCGAGGTCGGGAACTCTTCATTGCGGGACCTAACAACGGTGGTGCAGGTTGTGGTGCATGTCATCAGCCGCCCACCTTTGCATTGGCTGGCAATTCACGTAGCAACGGACTCGACGCTGGCGAGACTGTTATTTTCAAGTCACCTTCCCTTAAAAGCGTAGCTCTTTCCAAAGCCTTTATGCATGACGGCCGTTTTGCTAGCCTTGAAGAAGTTGTAGAACACTACAACAGCGGTATCAAGTTAGGCCCAGCTTTAGACAACAACAGATTGGCGCCTAATGGTGTTCCTTTGAGGCTTAATTTGTCTGTCGATGACAAAGCCGCGTTGGTTGCCTTTATGAAAACACTGACCGATACAACGCTCACCACAGACCCTAAATTCAGTGATCCGTTTAAGAAATAAACTGGCTCAGTTGAGGGTTTTGGTTTCTTCAATTTCAACCATGATTTCGTTGCGGCGAAACATGGGCAAGGTCCAGGGGGGGTCATAGCGAGAGAGTTGAGGGTTGCTTAAAGCTTTTAGCTTCTTTTCTTGAACCCATGCCATGAGTAAATCTGTTTTGGCTTGCACACCCGACTGTGTATTGAAGCCTGTGTAGCTGTTTACAGCAAAATACTTACCCGGAATTTCTCTCAATTTGACATCAGCATTCTTTGGCTGGGGAATATTGGCCATGGAATATTGAGAAGGCATCACAAAATGAACGCGCCATTTGTTACTGCCGGTGATGTTACTGTCAGTAATACCGCCCGTGCTGTTGTCAGAACTCATGGTGACAGGCGCAGTCATGGCAATTTTTTCTGATTGAGGCTCGAGTGTCACAGGCGCAGTCATGGCTATTTTTGCAGCGCTCCCAGTTTTTACTGACTGGTTATTGCCAAAAATATAGTCTGCAATTCTTCGGAAACCTCGGTTAGAAGCCTCATCCATATTTCCCTCTACTACCGTTTCTGCAACCAGCATTGGTGCGTATTGCCGAACTTCAAACGTTCCGGTCTTGAAGACAATGGTATATCGGGGTTCTTCAATGGCCATAGCGTATTGATTCCAGAAGATGAAGAACGATGCTAATAGGTAATGATTTTTCATGGTCTAACAATATCACCGCTTTAAAAACAATGTTGATCTGACCCCAAATAATGGGCTTAAGTTGTAGGCTTATTCAGTTAAATTCGGTTATGAGCTCACCGGCTAATGTTGTGT
>CANNNB010000258.1 GCA_947505995.1 Comamonadaceae bacterium | reverse complement strand
GTCTTGATCATGGCTTCTTGTGGCGTTGGTATCGTGTTGGTTTATCCCACCATGAAGCAAGAACTCTCGCCCTTGGAAGATCGCGGCACCATTTTGGCAACCATCACAGCACCCGATGGTTCAACATTGGACTTCACCGATAAATATGCCAAAACGCTTGAAAAAATTGGCAATTCTTATCCGGAATTTGATCGCATTTTTGCTAACCTGGGCAATCCAACTGTGGCGCAAGGCAGTGTGATCTACCGAGCTGTAGACTGGGACGAGCGCAAGCGCACGACGCTTGAAATTGCGCGCGAAATGCAAGGTAAATTTAACGGCATTGCGGGCATTAACGCCTTCCCCATCACGCCCCCATCCTTGGGCCAGGGTTTCCGAGAGCGTCCCGTTAATTTCGTCATTCAAACTTCTGACAGCTATCAGAATTTGAATGCAGTCACACGTCAAATGTTGGATGAGATTGCCAAGAATCCAGGCTTCATTGCGACTGACGTCGATTTGCGACTGAACAAGCCGGAACTCCGAATTGATGTAGATCGAATCAAAGCCACCGAGTTGGGTGTCAACGTGGATGTGGTTGCGAGAGCCATTGAAACCATGTTGGGCGGCCGCGTCGTCACACGTTACAAACGCGATGCAGAGCAATACGATGTGATTGTTCAAACGCAAATGAGTGGCCGCAACTCACCCGATGACATTGACAACATTTATGTTCGAGGTCGAAACGACGCTGTCATTCCGCTGAATGCCTTGGTCAAAGTCCGCGAAAGTGTTTCACCCCGCGAGTTGAATCACTTTGGCCAGCGCAGATCGGTCTCGATCACTGCCAATTTAGCCCCTGACTACGCTCTGGGCGATGCTCTCAAATTCTTAGACAAAACAGCCGCGGGCATTTTAAAGACCGGCTACACCACAGAACTGAATGGCACATCGCGTGAATTTAAAAACTCACAGGGCGCGCTTGTCATTGTGTTTGTGTTGTCTTTGTTCTTTATCTTTTTGGTCTTGGCCGCTCAGTTTGAAAGTTTCGTTGATCCCTTGGTCATCATGTTGTCGGTGCCCTTGTCCATGTTTGGGGCCCTCATGACGCTGAAGCTAACAGGGGGCACGCTCAATGTGTATTCCCAAATTGGCTTGATCACCTTGGTTGGCTTGATCACCAAGCACGGTATTTTGATTGTGGAGTTTACAAATCAGTTGCGAGCGCAGGGCGTCGAAACCTTCGATGCCATTGTGAAAGCTTCAGGCCAACGACTGCGCCCCATTTTGATGACCACTGGCGCCATGGTGTTGGGTGCGTTGCCATTGGCCCTTGCCACAGGCGCAGGCTCTGAGAGCCGGATTCAAATTGGTTGGGTCATTGTGGGCGGCATGAGTTTTGGAACCCTTTTGACGGTCTTTGTGGTGCCGACAATGTACTCGCTCTTTGCGCGCAAAAAGATTCCTGGGCCTAACAAAGCAGATGCCGTTGAGCAGCCTGCAGATTCAGTGCATGCGCACTGATGCTGCCGTTTAAAGCGCCAACACGTCTACCCAGTCACCCAACTGGGCTGTGCCTTGTTGGTGGGACAAAACAATCAATCCATTGGCTTGCACCATGGAGCTTAAAACACCGGAGCCTTGATTGCCGGTGGTGATCACCTGAAGTTCGCCTTGCTCATTGCGAGAAACAACGCCGCGTTGGTACTCTGTTCGACCCGGCTTTTTACGTAACACTTCTTGGGTTTTGGCCCTGAGCATAGGCAGGGGTGTGGCAGTGCAGCCCATCATTTTCAGTAAAGCGGGTTTCACAAAGGCCAAGAAGGTGACCATGACGGCCACAGGGTTGCCTGGCAGGCCAAATAAGACAGCCGAACGCTGGCCCTTTTGAATTCGGCCGACAGCCATCGGTCGACCTGGGCGCATGGCAATTTTCCAAAAAACCACATCACCCAACTTCTTCATCATGGCCTTGGTGAAATCGGCTTCTCCCACACTCACACCGCCGCTGGTGATGATGACGTCTGCTTGCTCAGCGGCCTTGTTGAAAGCTTGCTCTAACAACTCAGGATTGTCTTTGACAACGCCCATGTCGATCATCTCGCAGCCCAATGCTTGAAGCATGCCATGCACCGTGTACCGGTTGCTGTCATAGACCGCGCCTTCGCGGGGCGCTTCACCCAAACTCAAAATTTCATCGCCAGTAGAAAAATAAGCCACTCGCAAGCGCCGCACCACCGAAACATGCGGAACGCCCAAGCTGGCAAGCAGTCCTGCGGCAGCAGGCGTGATCAAAGCGCCATTAAGCAGGGCGGCTTCCCCCAGCATGATGTCTTCGCCGCACAAACGCCGGTTGTCACCTGCCTTAAGCAGACCGGCAGGAATTTCAATGAGGTCACTTGCCATCATTTGGCAAAACTCTTGCGGCACCACCGTGTTCAGCCCTTTGGGCATGATGGCGCCTGTCATGATCTTCACGCATTCGCCAGCTTTGACAACGCCTTCCCATGCTTTGCCCGCGAGAGCGGTGCCAACAACTTTGAGAGACAAGACCTGAGTTTGATTCAAAGGTGTACCGTCAAATGCGAAGCCATCCATAGCCGAGTTGTCATGGGGCGGTACATTGAGCGGGCTGATCACGTCTTGCGCCGTGACTCTGCCCAGCGCGTCGAAGATATTGACCGATTCTTTGTCTTGAACGGTGGCCACCAAGTGATCCAAAAAATTCAAGACTTCGTTGGCAGGGAGTGCCTGGGGGTCATAAGCTTCAAGTTGTGCGGCTATATCAGCCAGTGACGGTGCTTGTGTCATGTGGTTTTTTCGAGGCGATGCAGTTCTTCAAGGGTGTTGGCATTGAAGAAGGCGCGGGGGTCAACATCGGGGGTGTCAAATGGTACCAACACCGTTTTGTGCAAAGCTGTCCACGCATCAATTTTGCGGCCGCCCGATTGCATGAACTTGACCAAACTTTCTAACAAGTTCACACGCATTAAACAAAAGACGGGTTGGGCGCGCACACTGCCGTCTTCTTCTCTGGCGGCGGCCACGCTGATGTCGGCATCTTCAGAAATTAAGGTGTCCAGCAAGCGTTGAGCCAAATTAAGTGGAAACAAGGGACTGTCGCAAGGCACTGTGAGAAGCAAGTCTGTTTCACAGCGTTCAAGTCCTGTTAAAAATCCGGCAAGAGGGCCCGCAAAACCATCGGTGCTGTCGGGCCAGACTTGCACTCCAAATGATTCATAGGCGGACAAGTTTCGGTTGGCCACCACCATGATTTGGGACAAAGGCTCAGCATCTTGCATTTGCAGCCGCATGAGCGTGTGAAGGGTGAGTGGGGTGCCATTGAAATTTTGCAAACCTTTGTCAATGCCGCCCATGCGCGCACCTCGACCGCCGGCCAAAATTAAACC
>CANNNB010000257.1 GCA_947505995.1 Comamonadaceae bacterium | reverse complement strand
CGGGTTTCATAGTAATCAGGCACCACGAAAAAGATTTTCAACTTATCGCCTAATTTTTCTCTGTACTCGTTGGTGATGCGTTCGGCACGAATCAGCTGATCTCGGCTTGGCATAAGGCCATCACGGTTGAGTTGGGCCCAAGAGTAATACTGACTGTTGGCCAATTCAAGGTACTCGGCACCCAAATCGACAGCCAACTCGATGATCTTGTCGATGTAATCGATATTGAGACGATGCACCACACAGTTTAAAACCATGGGCCATCCATTGGACTGGATCAGCTCTGCGGCTTTTTGCTTCAATGCAAAAGTTTTGGTGTGTGACAAAAAATCATTCAATTCTCTGGTGGAGTCTTGGAATGACAATTGAACATGGTCTAAGCCAGCCAGCTTCAAGGCCTTGGCTCTCTCAGGGGTAAAGCCAATGCCTGAAGTGAGTAAGTTGGTATAAAAGCCCAGCTTGTGGGCTTCTGCAACCAATTCCTCAAGGTCATCACGAACCAGTGGCTCACCACCCGAAAAGCCACATTGAACACTGCCAGCTGCACGTGCATCTCGTAAAACATTTATCCACTCTTTGGTGGTCAGCTCTTGGCCGTGTTGAGCAAAATCCACGGGGTTGTAGCAAAAAACACAGTGCAAAGGGCAGGCGTAGGTGACCTCAGCCAAAAGCCACAGGGGCGGTCCAACGGCTTGGTCTGCAACCACAGTAGTTGATGTCATAGTTTTACCCACCCTTGTTTGATGGCGATGTCTAAAAACCCCAGCACCTCTTTTTGTAAGCCTGTGGCTTCAAATGCAGTTTCGATCTCTGCGATGAGCATTTGCATGGTCTTTTCTCCATCGAGTCGTTTCAAAATCTCGCCTGCGCTCGTGTTGAGCTTGACCATACCTTCCGGATACAGCAAGACCCAAGATTGTTGAACCTCTTCCCACTGCAATCGAAACATGGAAGCGACAGACGGCTTAGTGATTAACAAGTCTTCATCTGACATCATTTTTTAGGACCCGTAATTTGAACATCGCACTGATCCAGCATGATTGCGTCCGCCAAGGCCCATAAGACATCGAGCTTGAACTGCAGAATTTCCAAAGCGCGTTCTTGCAATGCGCGGGTTTGGCTGAAGTAATTCAAAGTGAAGCTCAAACCATGGGCGACATCGCGGCGGGCTTGGGTCAATCTATTTTTAAAGTATTTCAAGGCAACCGCATCCACCCAAGGGTACTGTTCTGGCCAAGTGTCAATTCGCTGCTGGTGTATGTGTGGCGCAAAAAGCTCGGTCAAACTGGAGGCCACAGCTTCTTGCCAAGATTGTCTTCTTGCAAAATTCACATAGGCGTCTACTGCAAAACGGCTGGCCGGTGCGACGTAGCGCAGAGAAACAACATCGTCACGGCTCAAACCTACAGCTTGGCCTAACTGTATCCATGCCTCGATACCACCCTCGTCTTTGATGCCATTCAGTTCGAAGCCATCATGGTCAAGGATTCGCAATATCCACTCTCGCCGGATTTCACTGTCGTTGCAGTTGGACAAAATGGCAGCGTCCTTGATGGGGATAGAGATTTGATAATAAAAACGGTTGGCTACCCAGCCCCGCAATTGTTCGGCAGAGAGCTTTCCCTCTGCCATCATGACGTGAAAAGGATGGTGGATGTGGTAACTGGTGCTTTTGCCTCTGAGCAAGGATTCAAATTCTTCCTTGCCCCAAGGTTCGCGTGGGTCGTTAAATACTTCGATTGCAACGTTTTTCATAGCGTAATTTCCATCCCGTCGAAGGCCACCTCAATGCCGTGCTCAGTCAGAGTTTTACGCTCAGGACTGTTTTCATTCAGGATGGGGTTGGTGTTGTTGATGTGAATCAAAATTTTTCTGATGTGGCTGGGCAATTTGTCTAGCCATTCGATCATTCCATCGGGTCCTGTTTGCGGCATGTGCCCCATACCGCGCGAGGTTTTCTTTGAAGCACCCAAATCAATCATTTCATTGTCTGTCCACAAAGTACCGTCCACCAAAACACAATCGGCTTTTTGCATGGCAGACCAAACATGGGGCTCCATTTGGCCAAGTCCTGGTGCATAAAACAAGGTTTTTCCAGTGTCATCATCTGCCACAGTGAGTCCGATGTTGTCGCCTGGTTGTGGTTGATCGCGATGGGGAGAGTAAGGCGGCGCATTGCTGATCAATGGAATTGCCTCGAACTTTAAATGGCTTAATTTTGGGATGCTGAATGCTGAGTCAAGTGCCAAGGGGTGCAAGTCAACGCCACAATAGTATTCAAGCACATGAAACAAAGGATTGCCGGTCGTCAGGTCTTCTTTAACCAAGGGGTGACACCACAAAGGTAAACGCCCCTTGTGTTCGCGCAACATCAAAAGACCGGTCGTATGGTCAATTTGGGCATCCATGAGCATGACTGCAGCAATTCCCGAGTCACGCAAAGAGCGGGCTGGTTGCAACTGGGGAAAAGCTTTGATTTGTTGAAGTATGTCCGGCGAAGCGTTGACCAGCAGCCAGTCTTGTGTGTTCGAAGAAATGGCAATGGAGGACTGGGTTCGGGCGCGGTGATGAAGGCTACCTGCTCGAACAGCACTGCACTGAGGGCAATTGCAATTCCACTGTGGGAACCCACCGCCAGCGGCTGATCCAAGGACTTGAATTTTCAAAATAGTTTCGCCTAAAAAAAAACCGCGTCAAGCGCGGAAATCATCAAAGAATTTAAAAGGTCTGTTGAGTTGCCTCAACAGACCACCGTCAAATTAACGGTTAGCAATGTACATGGTAATTTCGAAACCGAAACGCATGTCGCTTGCTGCTGGGGTTTGCCATTTCATGTGGATTCTCCAAGTGAAAGCCGTAAATCACGGTAAATCGTGAACAGAGTCATTCCGAACACAAGTGCTTATTATGCTGGGTGCAGGTGTTTTCTAACTCCATATTTCAAGGAATTTGCCCTCGTGAATTTCATGAGACGACCCTAGGGAAATCCCTAGTCGCAACCCATGCTTGTCTTCCAAACTTTACTTGCGCCTATATTCTGAGGATGTTGAATCAAACCCCGACGGACTTATTTCCACCCATCACGCCTTTTCACCATGGACTGCTTCCTGAGGAGGATGGACACACAGTTTATTTTGAAGAGTGCGGAAATCCCCAAGGCGTTCCTGTGATTTTTCTGCACGGCGGGCCTGGCAGTGGCTGCAGTGCGCGACACCGACAATTTTTTGATCCTCTGAACTGCCGCGCCATCCTGTTCGATCAAAGAGGCTGCGGTCGCAGCATTGCTGAGAATCTTTTATTCAAAAACGACACCCCTCATCTGGTTCATGACATGGAGCGCTTGCGCAAATATTTGAATATTGACAAATGGTTGGTGGTAGGGGGTTCGTGGGGAGGG
>CANNNB010000256.1 GCA_947505995.1 Comamonadaceae bacterium | reverse complement strand
GGCATTGCGCCCTACACCGCAAGCAAAGGCGCGCTCAAAATGTTCACCAAAGGCATGGCCATTGATTGGGGCCAATTTGGCATCAACGTCAATGGCATCGGCCCGGGTTATTTCAAAACCGAACTGAATCAAAAATTGGTGGACGATCCCCAGTTTTCTGCTTGGCTTGTGGGCCGCACCCCGAGCCGGCGTTGGGGCGATGTCGAAGATTTGGGCGGCGCCGCAGTTTTTTTAGCCAGCGACGCCTCTCGGTTTGTCAATGGGCACATCCTTTATGTGGATGGCGGCGTCACGGCTACACTCTAACTTTCCCGTTGAAAGGCTCATTTCATGCGCGCGCTCATTTGCCACTCTGCCAAAGATTTAAGAATTGAAACGACAGAACTTCCCGAGATGGGTTCTGATCAAGTTCGCGTGAACGTTGCTTTTGGGGGCATTTGCGGCTCGGATTTGCATTATTACCAACACGGCGGTTTTGGTACTGTGAGAATCAAACAACCGATGGCTCTAGGGCATGAAATTTCAGGCGTCATCAGCGCGCTGGGCACGAACGTGAAACACCTCACAGTGGGTCAGCGAATTGCCATTTCGCCTTCGCGCCCTTGCGGCTCTTGCCGCTTCTGCCAAATGGGTCAACAAAATCATTGTTTGAACATGCGCTTCTTTGGCAGCGCCATGCCCTTCCCCCACATACAAGGTGCCTTTGCCGAGCAACTCATTATTGAAGCCTACCAGGCCCACGCCATTGGCAAGCACCTCAGTCTTTCAGAAGCCGCATTGGCCGAGCCCTTGTCGGTTGGCTTGCATGCCATTCAACGCGCTGGCGGTGTGCTGGGCAAGCAGGTTTTTGTCACAGGCTGTGGACCCATTGGCTCACTGCTCATTGGTGCGTTGCGCCGCGCAGGTGCTGCCCGCATTGTGGCTGCCGACATTGCAGACCTTCCCTTGAAGTGCGCCAAAGAAATGGGCGCAGACGAAACCATCAACCTTAAAACCCAGCCAGAGTTGCTTGATAAATACAAAGTCGACAAAGGCCAGTTTGACGCCGTGTTTGAAGCATCCGGCAGCGAACCTGCTTTGCGTGCGGGCCTCGATGTCATCGTGCCGCGAGGCATCTTGGTCACGGTGGGAATGGGCGGCGATATGAGCCTGCCCATGACGCAATTAGTCGCCAAAGAAGTTGAGTTGCGCGGCACTTTCCGCTTTCATTCAGAATTTGCTACAGCGGTTCAATTCTTAAATGAAGGTTTGATCAATGGGAAGCCGGTCATCACGGGTATCTTGCCCATGGAAAAAGCGGTTGAAGCCTTTGAATTGGCTTGCGATAAATCGCAATCATTGAAAGTTCAAATCGAATTTGAAGCCGCTTGATGAAAAGCCAAATTGACCATTTGGTGGTTGCAGCCCACAGTTTGCAACAAGGTGTTGAATGGTGCGAAGCCACTTTAGGCATCACCCCCGATGCAGGTGGTGAGCATGAAAAATATGGCACACACAACCGCCTTTTTAAAATTGCCACGCCCGCTTTCCCAGTGGCCTATTTGGAAATCATTGCCATCAACCCCGATGCCGTGATTGAAAAGAAACCTCCCCCTACACGTTGGTTTGATTTAGACAACCCACGACTTCAAGCAGAGTTGGTCAAGTCACCGCGTCTCGTTCACTTTGTGGCAAATACAACCCACATCCAAGACGCTCGCCATGCATGGAAAGCCCAAGGCATTGATCGCGGCCCCATCATTCATGCCAGTCGCAAAACGCCTAAGGGCTTGCTGCAATGGCAAATTACGGTCAGGCTTGACGGCGAGAGACTCTTTGACGGAACCCTGCCCACCCTGATTCAGTGGGGCAAGCCTGAGGCAGCCGATCCTATGAAATTGCATCCTCGCAATCACTTGCCGCGCTCAGGGGTGTCCCTCAAGACTTTGAGTGTGTCGCACCCAAGCGCTATCAAAATTCAAGCAGCCTATGACACTATTTCCTTAGGCCACATTGGTGTCAGTGAGGGCCCTCCCAACATCTTGGCCACTCTGCAAACACCCAAAGGTCTGGTCACTCTAGAAAGTTTAGGCATTTAAATAATGAACGCTTCGCTTCAATCCGCATCAGAGAGCGCGGTTAACGACAGTTTCCCCATCGATGTTTTAATTGTGGGGGCCGGTTTGTCTGGCATTGGTGCCGCCAAACATTTGCAAATGCACTGCCCGCAAACAAGTTGGTGCATTTTGGAGTCCAGAGACGCCATTGGTGGCACGTGGGACTTGTTTCGATATCCAGGGATTCGTTCAGACTCTGACATGTACACCTTGGGTTATTCCTTCAAGCCTTGGGTGGATCACAAGTCGATTGCCGATGGAAGCTCAATTCGGCAATACATTCAAAAGACTGCCGACGAAAATGGCATCACACCGCTCATTCGCCATGGCCACTCCGTGACGCATGCCACATGGTCATCGGATGAAGCCTGTTGGACCATTACAGCCAGCCAAAAACAAAGTGATCAGCCCGTCATTTTGAAAGCAAGGTTTTTGTACCTTTGCTGCGGCTACTACAGTTACAAAAATGGCCATCAACCCGACTTTCCAGGTCAAGCCAACTTCAAAGGTCAGTGGGTTCATCCTCAATTTTGGCCAGCCAAGCTGAGCTACGATCAGAAAAAAGTGGTGGTGATTGGCAGTGGTGCAACAGCCGTCACCTTGGTGCCGGAAATGGCCAAGACGGCAGCGCACGTGACCATGCTGCAGCGCTCTCCCACTTACGTCATCGCCAGACCAGAAGAAGACAACTTCTCTTTGACTTTGCAAAAGTACTTGCCCATGAAATGGGCCTATCACCTCACACGAGCTAAAAATGTCAGCCTAGGCATGCTGTCGTACCAATTGGCGCGCAGTCAACCTGAGTTTGTGAAACGCTACTTGGTGAAGATGGCTGCCAAGCAATTACGCTCTGATGAACAAGCAAAGCATTTTTCACCTGATTACAAACCTTGGGATCAAAGACTTTGCCTTGTGCCAAACGGCGATTTGTTCAAACAAATCAGGCGCGGCAATGCCAGTGTGATCACTGACACCATTCAAGCCATCACTGAGGGTGGCATTCAATTGAAAAGCGGAAAGACACTTGAAGCAGACATCATTGTGTCTGCCACAGGTTTGACATTGAACCTGTTGGGCGACATTCAAATTAAAGTGGATGGCAAACCCTTTACTGCCTCTCAAGCCATGGCCTACAGAGGTATGTGGTTGTCTGACTTGCCTAATGCCATCATGACCTTTGGTTATACCAATGCGTCTTGGACTTTGAAAGCCGATCTCACCGCTGTGTACACCTGCAGACTGTTGAATTACATGCGCAAAAAGGGGTACACAAAAGCTGTGCCAATACGAGATGCCCAAGTCGAAGAG
>CANNNB010000255.1 GCA_947505995.1 Comamonadaceae bacterium | reverse complement strand
TGCAAAAGCTTACGAATATGCGTCTCAAACCATGGCTTGCAACATGATGGACAACTCGGCACTAGAGGGCGTGCAGGCGTTCATAGAAAAACGGAAACCCAATTGGTCTGCCACTTAGCAGAATGGCTGTTTAGCAGCCCTGCCATTCAGGCATTGGCTGCTAAATCTAAAAAGACCCGCCCGTTTTCAATTTTGACAGGCCATGCTTTGGCGGGTTCAGTTGCAGGTCCACATGCAATTGAACCATCTCGCACATCAAACAGTGCTTGGTGAAAAGGGCACTCCACAAAGTTGCCCTCTACGAATCCTTCGCACAATTTGGCATTGCCATGGCTGCATTCATTGTTGATGGCAAACACACCATCGTCCACTTTAAAAATAGCAATGTCGTAATTTAGCGGTGCCACAGCGATGCCAGCACCTTCAAACAAATCAGCCTCAGCGGCTACGTCAATCCAGTTGCTCATGTTTAGATGGGATAAATGATGGAATTGGGAATCATCTCACTGTCATAGATGCAAAGGCGCTCTTCAAATTTAAAGCCCTCTGGCGTTTGAACAATGATGTCCAAGTAGCGTCCCACATTGAAAACGGTCGACTCTTTGTCGAGTTTGGTGCGAAAAACTGCGTAGTTGGCTTCACTAAAAATACGGCCCTGCTCTACTTTTCGCACGACGGGCGCGCCCACCACATGTCGCTGGTAATAGGGGTCATGGAACAAAGTTTCGGAAATGCCATAAACCCTGTCTTTGAGCATACCCTTGCTGGTAAGCGACAAAGTGGCCAATGGAAAACCCCGCTCGTGGTTCTCCCGAGGCTGCAGTTTGTAGACACAATTTTCGATGAAAAAATCAGGCCACAAATCCCATTTCCCACTGTCAACTGCGCTGGCGTAATCGGCATAGAGTTGTTGGATACCAAACCAAGTTTGCATGTCCACCATGATCAGTTCTCCATCACTTTTCGCCAATAAGCATACATACCGCGAATGAGTGTTTCTGTCACCATGTGATCCGTTTCTTCAACATCGCGACCTCCCAACTCGGCAAGAGTGCGGTGCTGAGGTTTGCTTTCAAAGGATTGTTGAGAAAACTCAATCACTTCACCGTCATCGGCTGAAACAAAACCTGCAGGACCAAACAAGTTGGCTTGACGCAGGCGGCGCTCGGTCATCTCTTGTGTATCGTCTTCAAAGCCAAAGTGCGTCCAGACAAAATCGAATGCGCCGTGGCCATCGGGTTGAATGTGGCGCGTCGAAACGCTGTTCACTTGTTGCTGAAAAATAACACTGGGAAACAAAGTCATCATGACTGCAGTTGGCCCACCCCACCAAGCCTCTGGCACGATATCTAAGAAGCTAGGGTCGTGCAATTGCATGCTGGCTTTGAAGCTGCTCACTTGAGTCACATCAGATGCTTGACCTGTAGCTTGCCCCGCAGAACCGCGTGTCGAAATCATGGCCGCATGCCGATGGTGGTCATCCATGCGAAGCTCGCTTTTGTTGTCTGCTCGCCAAAGCCCAAATGTCACAAACCATGTGTGCAACAAACCCGGGTGGTAAGGGTCTTTGATGTTCTCTTGCATGAGTTTCCAGTTGCCCGGAATACGTTGCCTGTTGTAGCCCAAAATTTTGAGTTGGCGGCCATTGAACATGCGATCAAAGTACTGAAGAATGGTAGGCCCCATGAAGTCCTCCAATGACTCAACTGCATGGTCAAAAGAAGCGAATACCACGCCACCGCGTGCGGCTACTTTCAATGCATTGAGACCATGATCTTTGGGGTCAAAATCAGCCGGCATGCCGCCATTGACTTTGCCGTCCTGGCGAACACCGCGCCTGAATGGCACGCCCTGCAATTTGCCATCCAAGGCATAACTCCATTGGTGGTAAGGGCAGACGAGTTCTTTTCTATTGCCGTGTCGTTCGCGACAAAAGGCCATGCCCCGATGCGCGCACACATTTTCCACCACATGAATTTGACCTTCTTGGCTGCGCGTCATGATCACAGAACGCTCGCCAATGGATGTGCGTTTGAAATCACCCTTGTTGGGAATTTCTGCTTCTAAGCCAACATAACTCCAATGTGCTTTGTAAAAGAATCGCTCCAGCTCTTTGGCGTGAGTGTCCTTTTGGGTATAAACAGCAAAGGGAATGCGGCTAGTACCGCTGGTCTCCCAGTGAATGGGTTGCTCGTTCATAGTTGAATAGCTCCGCTGCGTTTCATGCCTCGAATCATGCCACGACAAATCTCGACGGCCTTGTTGTCGGTCGATCTCCTCAAGCAAGCTGAATTTTTTCGCATTGCGAAATTTGATCTGATTTTTTATCGTGACAACGCTATCAGCGGGCTGTCAGGGGCAACTTTTAAGATCTAATAGCCAAAATATCAATATCTCATGCAGTTATAAAAACGAGGACGAACATGGCTAACCAAAAATCCAAGATCATTTACACCCTGACCGACGAAGCTCCGTTGCTGGCGACAGCTGCCTTCTTGCCCGTCATCCAGGCCTTCACTCAGCCTGCTGATATTGAAGTTGAAACCAGTGACATTTCTGTTGCAGCACGCATTTTGGGCGAATTCCCAGACTACCTTACGCCCCAGCAAAAGGTGCCAGACAACTTGGCAGATTTGGGCAAGCGCACGCTCCTGCCCGACACCAACATCATTAAATTGCCCAATATCAGCGCTTCAGTACACCAGTTGGCTAGCGCCATCAAAGAACTTCAAGCCAAAGGCTTTGCCGTTCCTGATTACCCTGAAGATCCCAAAACAGATGCCGACAAAGCCATTAGCGCTCGCTACTCTAAGTGTTTAGGCAGTGCCGTCAATCCTGTTTTGCGTGAGGGCAACTCAGACCGTCGCGCCCCACTGGCTGTGAAGAACTTCGCTAGAAAAAATCCTCACAGCATGGGTGAATGGAGCATGGCTTCTCGCTCGCACGTTGCACACATGAAGCACGGCGACTTCTACCATGGCGAGAAATCCATAACGATGGACAAAGCACGCGATGTCCGCATGGAACTCATCACCAAATCTGGCAAGGCAGTCGTCTTGAAAGCCAAGGTCTCTTTGCAGGCTGGCGAGATAGTCGACAGCATGTTCATGAGTAAAAAAGCGCTGTGCGAGTTTTACGAAGAGCAGATGGAAGATGCCCGCAAATCTGGCGTGATGTTCTCCTTGCACGTCAAGGCCACTATGATGAAAGTGTCACACCCCATCGTGTTTGGTCACGCTGTCAAAATCTTCTACAAAGAGGCGTTTGAAAAGCACGGTAAGGTTTTTGAAGAGTTGGGTATCAATGTCAACAACGGCATGGTCGATCTTGAAGAGAAGATAGAAACATTGCCCCATTCTTTGCATGACGAAATCGTTCGCGACCTGCACGCTTGCCACGAGCACCGCCCCGATTTGGCCATGGTTGATTCCGCTAAAGG
>CANNNB010000254.1 GCA_947505995.1 Comamonadaceae bacterium | reverse complement strand
CCAAATCTACGGCGCGCTCACCATAGTGCGCACTGCCGTGACCGGCTTGTGCAATGGCGGTCATGAGTACTTCGTTGAAATCTGCGCCCAATCCCACAGTGGTGGTGGTGACGCCTGCGCCCGCTAGTGCAGCTACTTGTTCGCAAATTCGATCTTGACGCACCAAGCCACTGTTGGCCTGGCCATCCGACAACAAAATAACATGGCACGTAGATTCGCGGCCCGCGGTAGGTGCCAACATTTCGCCGCCGCGTAACCAGCCTGCGTGCAAATCGGTACTGGCGTTGGCTGTAATGCCGTGAACCAATGCATCAATGATGCCGCTCACTTGTTCAACGGGTGTGAGGGGCACGATGGTGTCCACGTGGTTGTCGTATTGCACCAAGCCCACTTGATCTTCTGGGTTCATGCGCTTGATCAGATCAATGACACAACGCTTGGCTTCATTCAGCTTAGCCCCCTGCATAGAGCCAGAGCGGTCTACCACCAGTGCCAGGTTAAGGGGTGTGCGTTTAAAGCCTTCTTGATGCTCGGACTGCAAACGCACCAAAACATGGAAATCTTGGTCGATGTTGCTTAATGCGGGGCGGATGGGATTGATGACGATTTTCATGGGGTGCCTGCTTTCATACTTTGGGTTGGGGGGTGTTTTTTTGTTGGTTTTCAATTTGCATTTCAATTGTCTGGAGTTTGTCGTAAACCACAGACTCAAGGATGCCGATTCGGTGTTGTGTGTCGTCGTTTGCTTTGCGATTCAACTCGCTAAGTTTTTGCAATTGGTAAGACTGCTCAGCGAAGAGTTTTTCAAGTTCATTTCGTTGGTCATTGAGCAATCCGCCAAACATTCGTTCCAGAAAATCTTTCTGCTTATGCGCCTCTTCAAACATGTACCTTTGCTGATCCATCTGCTTTTCAATCATCAGCATGGGCTTCTTAAGTAACGAGTCAAAGCGTTGCGCCGCATCGTCCATCATGTGTGCCAATGTTGAAACAGCCTGTTTAAATTCAGCTGCAAACATTTGAATGTCTCGTGGTTGTGAGCCCATGTTTTTGACGGCGCTTTCAACCATTAGGTGCACCTTGTTTTGCATGTCGTCTAGCTGCAAACGAACCCGTTGTTCCATGTCACGCATCTCGTGCATGACGTCCACCATGCCCATGCCTGTGGACATACTTTGAAGCGGCTTGGGCGGTGCAACTCGGCGCGTGGCTGAAGAAGGGGTCTTTCGTTCGGGAGCCTCTGACCGAAATGCCGCCACCAGCAATTCGGCTTCACTGGTTCGGTCTGGTTTTTCTAGGTAAGCGGTGAGGGCGTCTGTGGGCACGGCGCCGGTGTATTTGGCAATCTTGGCCAAAGGAAAACCTTCGGCCAACAAACGTCTGGCTGCTACAAACTGAACCAGATGCCTGAAGCCATAAAGCGCATCGCGTCCTTCGCGAGATGGCTTGTCCACCACGCCCATGGACACGTAGTGGCGAAGCAATCTTTCGTTTCCTTCGGTGGCTTCCTGGTCTAGTTTGAGCGTTTTAGCAAGGTCTTGGGCTTTGTCGATTAGTGCATCGGCGCTGCCTTGGAAGTCGTTGCGCAAAGTTTCTAAGTACTTGTTCATGTTGAAGAATTTCCTTTAATTGGAACTTTAGGGACTTCTAAGGTGCCATCAATTACTGTCATTGTGACAGTTGAAATTGTCATTGTCAACATGACAATTGAAATTGGCGGCTAGGACTTACCCTAGAGAATCTGGCTGATTGCAAATTAATGTTGATCTGACCCCAATTCAATTACTCCCAATCTCCGAGCGGCTCCATTTCAGTTTTGTGTTTGGGGCAAAGGGGTGGGCCGAAAGCCAAGAACTTTTTGTACATGGGCACTTCGAACCCGCAAGATTTGCATTTGGCGCGCGGACGAGGTGAGCGTTTGGACAAGCGGGTGGAGATATGCAAACCGCCATGAGGATACGGTCCAAGCAGAGCAGACATCTCTGCTAACCTGGCTTTTAGCGCAGGGCCTGCACCGGCGCTTCTCATGGGCCCAATCATGCCCAAACTCAGGGCAATCTTTTTGAACTCTTTGCCGTGTTTGTGTTCGCAGTCGTCCACAGCGTGAACCAGTTCATGCACTAATGTGTCCAAAATCACTACAGGCTCTAGCAGTGCAGGTGAAACGAAGATTTGGTTGCTATCGTGAACGCTGCTTTTGCGTGACCAACATTGACCAATGTGGTGCTTGCTGCCAGTGCTTGCAAAACCGCATGAGACTTGGCAGTTTTTTGGTATGACGTGACGTTTTTCGGAGAACAAAGGGCGCAGCAGATCTACAGCTGCAAGTAACCAAGCTTCGCGGGTGGTGTGGTTTGTCATGGCTCATCAATAGTCACAATGGAAAAATGAATATGCATGGCCTAAAGCTCACGACATGAGCCAATTGGGGTCAGATCAACATTAATTTCCAATAAGTGGGGGTAGAGGCTAAGGGCGGGCTGACGATTTCTGGTACTACATATGAGGAAGCTCGCCCTTAGCCTCTGCCCCCACTGATTGACCAAATTAATGTTGATCTGACCCCAATTGGCTCATGTAGTGAGCCTTAGAGAAATCAGAGTGTGGGCATGAGGAGAACGACATGAACGAGGCTTACACTTTTGAAGATATTGATACGGTAGTTTGGAATTGTTTGCAGGGGAGTGAAAATGCACACGATTATTTGGCTTACGTGAAAACCATGATGGGGTTCAAGGCGCATCAGAAAGAGGCGCTTAGGCTTGCTCGCAAGTATTGGCACCCAGCTGATGATCAAACCAATGCAGAAGCATTTTTCCCTAAAGCATTAGATACCGTCACAGCCATTGCAAACAGCGGCAACACAGCTGCCATGGCGCATTTGGGGAGGTGGTACAGGCTGGGTTCTGGGGTGGAAATTAAGCTTGAAATATCAGAAAAATGGTACCAACAAGCTGCTGATTTAAACGACGGCAAAGGCCACACCGGGCTTGGTAGGCTGTGCTGGAAATCAAACCCCAACAAAGCCGCGGCGCATTTCAAAATAGCCATCCAAATGGGCGAGCTCAATGCCTACAGCCACTTGGCCGACCTTGATCGCGCCAACGAACTAGAGCATTTGTTAAACGCATTGCAAACGGGCGAGGCCTATGCCGACTATGCCTATGGCCATTACCTTATTCGTGAGTCCAAAACAGAAGAAGAAAAAGCCCGGCACATCCACTGGATAGAGAAGGCCGCCAAGAAAGGCTATGGATACGCCGCGCTCATGGTGGCCATGCACCACTTCAAAGGCGAAATGGGTTTTGATGAAAATATTGAAGTCGCCAAAGAATGGTGCCGCATGGGTTGCGACACCGGCGACTTAGCCTCCCTCATGTGGTTCAGCAACCGCTTCCTCTACTTGCCCGAATCTCAAGAAGAAGCAGCAGAGCACCTCATGTCTGCTTGCAT
>CANNNB010000253.1 GCA_947505995.1 Comamonadaceae bacterium | reverse complement strand
AGCGCCCCAAGACAGCAAGCCATGGTTGCGCAAGATCACGGCTTGTTTGTTGCCAATGCTTTTCAGAAGTCGGGGCGCTTCTTCAGAATGAATGGTGATGCCCTCAAAGTCATGGTAAGCAATCATGTTGTGCAACTGCGCAGTGTAAAAATTGGTTTGCTGTAAACCTTCTTTCATGCAGGCCACCGACACACCCGCGGTGGTGTGCGTGTGCATCACACAATGTGCCTCAGGCAGGTTGTCGTGCAACGCAGCATGCACGGTAAAACCTGCCGGGTTCACAGGGTAGGGTGAACCATCAAGCGCTTTGCCCTTCAAGTCAATCTTCACCAAGTTGCTGGCGGTGACTTCGCTGTAGTGCAGATCAAAAGGGTTAATCAAAAATTGTTTTTCAGTGCCGCTCGCCTCTTGTGGCAAGCGCAAGGTGATGTGGTTGTAAATCATTTCTGTCCAGCCTAGAAAGGCAAACACTCGGTAGCAAGCTGCCAACTGCACACGAGACTCCCACTCTTTGGGATGAACGTCTTTTCGCAGTGAACGTACAGCAGGTAATTGGTGAGACAACATGGTCAATACACCTGGCCTGAACTGGGCAAGGCCATGCCTGCATCAGGCTTGAATTGGCGTACCAAGGCGGCCGTTTGGCGAACCAAAATTTGAGTGTCGAGGCCCACCGCCACAAACAAGGCACCCAGCTCTAAATAGTGTTTGGCCTGGGTCACATCTGAGGTCAAGATACCTGGCGCTTTGCCTGCTTTCAAAATGCGGGCAATGGCATCTTCAATGGCGGCTTGTACTTCAGGGTGATTGGGGTCACCTACATGGCCCAAGGATGCCGACAAATCTGCAGGGCCAATGAACACACCATCAACACCGGGTGTGCTGGCAATAGCGTCTAAGTTTTTCAAGGCTTCACGCGTTTCGGCTTGCACCAGCAAGCAAACCTGTTCGTTGGCTTCTTTGGTGTAATTGGGGAACATGCCCCAACGCGAAGCTCGCGCACCGCCCATGCCGCGCACGCCGCCTTTGCCATCGTTTTGGGGGTAGCGCATGGCTTGTACACACAGGGCTGCTTGCGCCGGCGTGTCGATCATTGGAATGAGCAAAGTCTCTGCGCCCAAATCCAAATACTGTTTGATGAGTGCGGTGTCGCCCACTGGCACGCGCGCAATGGCGTTGTTGATGGGATAAGCGGCAATGGTCTGAAGTTGCTGCTGAATACTTTGCAAATTGTTGGGCGCATGCTCGCCATCAATCAACAGCCAATCGAAGCCTGCCATGGCGCACATTTCTGCGCTGTAACTGCTGGCCAGTCCCATCCACAAACCAATTTGGGCGTGCTTTTCGGTGATGGCTTTTTTGAAACGGTTCACGGGTGTTTTCATCATGTCTCTTTCTTAAATGAATTTAAATTGCAAACGTCCAAGGGGGCCATAGTCAGCATCGAACTCGTCACCCACTTTGGCTGGAACTGGTTTTGTAAAGGAGCCGGCTAACACAATTTGTCCGGCTTTCAAATGCTCTCCCCATGGGGCTAACTTGTTGGCAAGCCACGCAATGCCAACCGCGGGATGGCCTTGCACACCTGCCGCCAAACCGGTCTCTTCGACGACGCCATTCAATTTCAGAATAGCGCCACACCATGGCAAATTGGTTGTGAGTGGATTGACTTTTTCGGCGCCCACCACAATGCCTGCGTTAGCAGCGTTGTCACTGATGGTGTCAAAGACTTTGCGCATCACTTTGGTATGGCGGTCAAATTGCTCAATTCGCGAATCGATAATTTCAATGGCAGGTGTGACATATGCCGTGGCTGCCAACACTTGATCAAGTGTGACATCAGGGCCATGCAGGTCTTCCTTCAAGACAAAGGCCAACTCGACTTCGACGCGCGGCATCACAAAGTCTGTTTGAGCAATGTTCAACACGTGCCCAGGCGAGCAGGTATACAACATGTTGTCTAGCAAGGTGCCGTAATCGGGTTCGTCAATTTGACTGGCTTGTTGCATGGCGCGTGAAGTGAGGCCAATTTTGTGGCCTATCACTTTGCGGCCTTCGGCCAACTGCAGCGCTACCCATGCGCGGCTGACGCGATAGCCATCTTCAATGCTCATGTTGGGAAAGCGCTTGGAAAAGTGCTCCACCTGTTGACGCGTTTGTTGCGACTGCTGCAACTCAGCTGCCAGCTGCGCAATGAGTGCTGAATCAAACATACATGCTGTCTTTCAAAATGGAAAATGCTGTGCGCTGGTTTAAAGCGCTGCAAACAAAGGATGCACATTGCTGTGCTTGTGATCAAACACCTCAGGACCCACATCGATTTGTAAAGTAATGCCGATGTGCCTTTTTACAAACAGTTCTGCGAAATGTTTTTTAGTCACTTCCATCAAAATATCACCCGCGCGTTTTTGGGTAGCCTCACTTCGCCCCTTGCCCATTCGCACATTCAAATAAACAAAAGCGTAATCTTCCGAGCCACCATTCGGATTGTTGTCAAACTGCGCGGCATTGCGCCCTGCGGCACCACCATCGGCCACGGCGTAATGCGGCGCAGGGTAAGCCAATACACGCGTGCCACCAGTGGGAAATACTTGTTTGCCCACTTCATCAACCACCGTGAGCATGGCATCGGCCAAGTGACGGCACAAAACTTTCATGTTGGTTTCTGCGTCTAACTGTCCGGTATAGAGAATGACCAAATGAGGCATGAAAAATCCTTCTAAATTACAAACGACGCGCGCCAGCTGCATACACCGCAGCGGGGTCTTTCAAGCTGCTCAGGTTGAGCGCGTAGGAGGCGCCGCCTTCTTCTGCACTTACAGGATTGACCGGAAACACCACATTGATTTGTCCGGTGCCCGAGCTTGGAAAGTAAGGCGTGATGACTTCGGCCTTGCCTTGGTAATGGTCCCAGCCCAACGCACCCAGCAACATGGCTGTGTCGTGCATGAAGCCTTCGCCATGGCCTTTGGCAGCGTACTCGGGCAGCATGGCGCAGAAAGTTTTCCAGTCGCCTTGTTGCCAGAGTTCAACCACATTGTGATCGAGTTGCTCTAAAAATGGACTCCAGATTTTGTTGGCGTAATCAGGTGCAAGGCCATTCTGGGCAAAGCGATGAGACAGAGAACCGCTGGCAAAAAACGCCACCTTGCCATCGTAGTTTTGCTCAACGGCCCGGCGCATGGCCCAGCCCAATTGCGCACTTTCGGCCAATGAATGCACCATGCACAACGCAGACACCGAGATCACTTTGTAGTGCCTGTCAGCGTTCATATAACGCATGGGCACCAAGGTGCCATATTCCAAAGCCAAGCTGGTGTGTTCGTGTGCCAAAGTCGTCACACCTGCTTCGTTGCAAGCCTTGGCCAAAATGTGACCGAGCGCGGGATTGCCATCGTATTCGTAAGGCATGTTGCTGATGAAATGCGGCAATTCGTTGCTGGTGTAGTTGCCCTTGAAGTGTGCAGCGTTGTTCAAGTGGTAGGCCGAGTTCACCAACCAATGCGT
>CANNNB010000252.1 GCA_947505995.1 Comamonadaceae bacterium | reverse complement strand
GTGTATGCCAGAGGGCGGGACTATCACAAAGTGATGCGCAGCCGATTGCAAAAACTCCAGCATCGCATGGCCGAATTGATAGGCCCCTTTGGCCACAGAGTGTTTACTGATTCTGCGCCGGTTATGGAAGCCGAGTTGGCGGTTCGAAGTGGTCAGGGATGGCGCGGCAAAAACACATTGGTCTTGCAAAGAGAGGCGGGCTCCTTTTTCTTTTTGGGAGAATTGTTTGTGGACCTCGCGTTGCCAAGCACAGAGGCCATCACATCGCATTGCGGTTCATGCACAGCCTGCATTGACCTGTGCCCAACCCAAGCCATTGTGGCACCGTATCAGTTGGATGCCAGGCGTTGTATTTCTTACCTCACGATAGAACACGCCGGAGAAATACCGCTTGAACTTCGCCCCCTCATTGGCAATCGAATTTATGGCTGCGACGATTGCCAATGGGCTTGTCCTTGGAACAAATACGCCAAACGCAGTCCGCTGCCAGATTTTGATGCGCGTGAGCCCTTGAAGGCCCCTCCATTGCAAGAATTACTTCAATGGGATGAAGCTACTTTTTTAAACATGACGCAAGGCAGTGCCATTCGGCGCATTGGCCATGCCAGATGGATTCGAAACGTGGCTTTGGCTGCAGGCAATGCCTTGCATGACGCTGAAAAAATTTCAACTGAAGATGCGGCCGCTTTGGTCAATGCTTTGGTGCCTTGGCTGTCGCATCCAGACCCCGTGGTTCAAGAGCAAGTGGCCTGGTCACTTGCCAATCGCGCTTAAAACGTCAAGCCGCCCAACACGCCCAATGCAAAAGGCAAACTCAAGACGCCCAGCAGAGTGGACAAAGTGACCAGACCCGCCACATAGCCGCCGTTGTAGCCCATTCTGGATGCCAGCACATAGCAAGTGGAGGCGGTTGGCAAAGCAGAAAAAATAAGCAGGACCGTGGTTTGCAAAGGGGGGAGTTGAAAAAGCTGAGCCAAGGCCCAAGCCAAGCAAGGCACCACCAAGTGCTTGACCGTGAGAACCAAGCTGCCCAAAAATTTACCTTGGTTCAGTGCCTTCAATTCCATGCCCGCGCCAGCCGACATGAGCCCCAAAGCCAAGGAGGCTGCACCAATTCGTGACAAGCTGGGGTCTAAGACTTCTGGCACCCTGAAGCCCAGCAAATTAAAAGCCAAGCCACTGGTGGTGGCCAAAATGAGGGGGTTGCGAATCAGTTCACGCAAGAATCCCGATTCGCCATGGCGAGCCATGGGCCAAACTGCGCCCACATTGAACATGGGCACACAAAAGCCAATGAGCACAGCAATGAGCAGCAAACCTTCACTGCCGGTCAAGCGTTCTACCAAAGCCAATGCAATGAACGAATTGAATCTGAAACCGATTTGGGCGCTGGCCGCATGGTCTCTGCGATCGATTTGAGTGCCAATCCATGGCCAGTAAGGCATGCTGTTGCTGATCAAGATGGACGTTAAGCCCATGGCAAGGCCGGCCAGTAAAAAGCCAGACGTTGCATGGATGTCTAAGGGGCTTTTCACAATGGAGTGAAACAGCAAAATTGGAAACAAGAAGTAATAAACCAGAAACTCAACTTGTTGCCAAAGCGGCCGATTCAGGGGTGTGTATCGGCACAAGAAGTAACCGCACAAAATCAGGGAAAAATCAGGGAATAAAAGCTCAGCGTAGTTCACCCCAATAGCATAACGCTTGTCTTTGCGGTATCTGCCTTTAAACTGAGTTAGATATTGCTTATGATGCTAAGCAGTGAGTTACAGGAGTTTTGATGATAAGGCGTGTTGGCAATGACGATGGAGCCCGTGTCTTCAATGCGCTTGCGCTCAAATTAAAGCTGAATTTGATGTCTACAAAAATGTGGTGGACACTCAAAAACTCCGGCTCGACCAATGAGCTCTGACAGTCAAGCCGCCATCGACCGCTTTGTTGATGCGGTTTGGCTAGAAGACGGTTTGTCGGCCAATACTTTGGCCGCCTACCGACGTGATTTGGCGGCCTTGGCGGAGTGGCTCAATCAGTCCTCAGGCATTCCCTTGAATGCGGTCCAAGAGTTGCATTTGCAAGCCTATTTTGCCGCGCGCCACAGCCTTTCCAAAGCCACCTCTGCCAATCGGCGATTAACGGTTTTTAAACGTTACTACCGCTGGGCACTGCGTGAGCGAATTGTCGAAGTTGACCCCACCCTCAGAATGCTGGCAGCCAAACAAGCCTTGCGGGTGCCCAAAACTTTGTCGGAAGAACAGGTCGATGCATTGCTGTCTGCACCCGATACCCATACCGCACTAGGCTTGCGCGACAAAGCCATGCTGGAGTTGTTGTATGCCAGTGGTTTGCGCGTGACCGAGTTGGTCAAACTCAAAACCTTGCACGTGTCTTTGAATGAGGGGGTGCTGCGCATCATGGGCAAAGGCAGCAAAGAACGGTTGGTGCCATTTGGCGATGTAGCCCGCGACAGTTTGACGGACTACATGCAAAACGCGCGCGGTGCCTTATTGGGTGCCAAGCAAACAGACGATTTGTTTGTGACCACCAGTGGCCCTAAGGTAGGAACAGCCATGTCGCGCATCATGTTTTGGCAGTTGATCAAAAAGTACGCTGTGTTGTCTGGCATTACAGCGCCTTTGTCGCCACACACCCTCAGACACGCGTTTGCCACACACCTGCTGAACCATGGTGCAGATTTGAGGTCGGTTCAGGTGCTGCTCGGGCATGCCGATATCTCGACCACCACCATCTACACGCATGTGGCCCGAGAAAGATTGAAAAATTTACATGCCAAGCACCATCCGAGGGGGTGAACCAGTATCACCCGAATGGGTGAACCAGCATCACCCAAACGGGTGAAGTGTCAATGGCAATGACTAGAAGCGAATAGAAACAGCGCTGATGACTGCGTAGTGATCATCGACAACTGGCATCCACCGCCACTTGTCAAATGTGGTGCAAGGATGCGAAATGCCGCTGCCAATCAATTGCCCCACATGGGGCTGCTCTAACGCAGAAGCTGTTGGGTTGAATTGAAGGTAAGCGTGTTGATCGTTCAAGGCCGTGATTTCCCAATGTGATGGGACCCCTGACACCCCTTGATCGCCAATGTTGGCACGCCAAATGGCAACGGGTAAATCCATGTCGTAGGAAACATCCCGCTTGCCCATGGTGAGAAGAGCCAATCCGGGTTCAGGGCAAGACTGCACACTGCTGATGACCTCTAATGCGGGTCTTAGAGTTTCGGTGAGTTGAAGTCTTTCGCCAACGCACTTCAGCATTTTGCGATATTGCACGTGGTCGTGCGTGAGGTAGCAGCCAGACCTCAAAATGCCCCTGGTGGGTAAATTAAGTTGGGGTTTGATGTGCTGCGCCACGAGGTCAAAGATGGCAGAGCCGCCGGCAGTTAAAAGAATTTCGTCGTTTTCAAATAAATTTTCTTTTTCACACGCCACAGCCAGTTGTTGGACGCGGTTCATGAGGGCCGCGACCGATGCTTGATCGTGCTCATG
>CANNNB010000251.1 GCA_947505995.1 Comamonadaceae bacterium | reverse complement strand
GAGGTTGCATGGTGATCAGCCAAAGCTCTTACTGCAAGGCCGCATGATAGATGCGCCTGCTTCTGCATTGGCAGCGCCTGGTGAATCGATGTGGCTTAAAGTTCAAAACAAAGCAGAGGGGCAATGGAGTTTTCAGCCCGTGCCTGCGCCAGCAGGAACGCAAGCCCCCAGCGCAGCCTTAACACTCACTGCACCGACCCTGATGATGGCGCCCAGCCTTGCGCCCGTGGTGTCACGCATTGCCAATTTACTCTACAGGCCTACGGGTGCGTTGGAGTTGTCGCAACTCTACAAGCCAGGCACCTTAGATGCGTTGCTTGGAACAATAGCCAGACCCGATTTATTGACTCAGTGGCGCGGCTTGCAATTGAGCATGTCACAACTCACGCCATCTGCCCTCAAACAAGCCATGATGGGCGCAATGGGCTCAGAGGTTTGGTTGGCTAGAGGTATGCCAACGGCAATACAAGATCCGAAACAAATGTTGCGCAAACTGATCGATGCCATTAGCACAACCAATCTCAACGCGACTCAATTGAATGATGGCGACGACACAGATTCAATTGGCATTGTTTCCAGATTGCAGCGCGCGGTAGACGACTTAGAGGCCAGCCAAGTCAAAGCCGTTCAAGCACAAGCGCAGCAAGAGATTTTGTTCAACATGACACTTCCTTTTGCAGACGCGAATCCCGTTGAACTGACCATCAGACGCGGACCCAAACAAGAAGGTGAATCACCTTTGTTGATCATCAATGTGCATTCAAAGAGCGAAGAGTTGGGACCTGTTTGGCTTAAAACTCAGCTGGCCAATTCCGAGCAAGTTGAATTAACAATGTGGTCCGAAGACCCCAATGTGGTCTCTCAAGCTCGCTCTCGCTCTAGCCTTTTGGGACAAGAGCTTGGCAACGCTGGTCTCACCATGAAAAGCTTTCAAGTGATTCAAGGCGCACGGCCAACTGAGACCTCGGTATGGGCACCTTCCGGTCGCGGTTTGGTGGTGGATGTGTCAGCATGAGCAAGTTCACACGCAAAGCTGTGGCACTGGCCTACGGCAACAATCCAGTCCCTGTGGTTACCGCCAAGGGCGAAGAAGATTTGGCTTGGCGCATGATTGAGGAGGCGCGCAAGCAAGGCGTCTTCATCTCGGAAGATCCGCAACTCTTAGCGCTCTTAAGCCGGTTGAATGTAGACGAAGAAATTCCGCGCGAGCTCTACACAGCGGTTGCGGTTGTTCTGTCTTGGGTTTACTGGCTCAAAGACATTCGCCCTGGCGACGAAAAAAATCAAGTGCTTTAATTTAAATGTCTTGATAGCCGCGGCCCTTGCTAAAGCGCGCAACCTGACCCAGGCGGTCATAAACTTCAACAGGGCTGCCAGATTCTCCTGTGTGCAAGCTGTGCAAAGTACCTCGAATGGTGTCGAGTTTTCTTTCAATGAGCACCGCATTTCGACGGTGCAGGTCTCTGCAATCCACCAAAAGCACTTTCAAATCTTCAAACTCTGGCAAGCTTTGAAGATCTTCAGCAGAAGGGCAGAGTTGACTTAAACCTGCCAACAATTCATTTTTGCCGGGTTGTAAAGCCTCAAATCGGTCCAAGTCTTGGACTTTAAGTGCTTCGAACTCTAAGAGTAAGAGCTCAGAAAGCTGTTTTGCCAGCGAAAGTGCAGACTCACTCACTGATCATCTGCTCAATGGCATAAAAGCTCTCTGCAATGAGGCGCGGGTTGAGCGGGTAGTTCCCCTCTTTGAGGGCTTGCTTGATGGCATCTACTTTAACGCGGTCAAAGTCGGGCTCTGCCATGGCGCGGGCACTCACGTTGCTTAATTGCAAGGCGTCTGGGCCTGGCGCATGTGTGCTTGGCTTGGGAGCTGCAGCACCCGTGGGCGCTGAATCCGGTGCAACCGACTTAGGAGCAGCCTTGTCGATAGCGCTGCGCACGGACGGGTCCGACTGGGCTCGTCTTCCAAGGTTTCCAACTGGATCGGTCATGTCAGGCTCTCTTTCTATTCGTGTTCATGGTCCACTTTTGAAGGTTGGACATGCTCAGTATCGTCAGCTTAATCTAGAACTTGAGGATTATTTTCACAAAAAATGTGAACTCTTTTAAAAATTTGGCATTTTCTACGCCCAAACTTATTCATTGCAGGCCTTTTACCGTGCTGGGGCCTGTGACAACACCCGAAATCTGGCGCCCAGACTCGGTGTTTTTTAGCCTCACTTGCTCACCCATTCGGCCGTCTTGCAGGGCCTCTACCCTGACAATAATTAAAAACCCAGACTTTTCACCAATAGTCATGGTGACCAATTGGCCTTGCTTGACCAAGATGGCCCTGCGAATGTCTGAGCTTCTTAAAGCCTGGCCAGCCGATAAATCTCTGACCGCCTCTGCCGTCAAAGCATCTTTCATGCTTTGCAACAGGCTGTTGTCTGCCTGACCACCCGACTGGCTGACCTCTTCAAGCATGTCGGCCTCTATGACCGTGCCACGCTGAATCAGCTTTTTGGGCACCACCACTGTTTTAGACACCGGCGCAACAACAACCGCAGGCGAGGCACTTGAAGCCAGGGGTTTACCCTGACTTCCAGCCGATGCATTTGCCTGAACTGGAGGTGGCGGTGGCGGTGGCGGCAAAGGCATTGAAACCTGTAAATAAAGTTGCCATACAGGATCGACACACCTCACCCGAACTGTATCTTTGGAAGTGAAAGGATGGTCCACCGTGAGTGGTTTGGTGCAAGATTGAACCTGAACCCTCGGATCAAGCGGCGCAATCTTGACTTCATCCACTTTCACTTTGTGAGTTTCGCCCATCCAGGACTTGACCTGATTGAACATAGAGGCTTGCGAACCAATTTGCGGGGCTGACTGCGCAAAACCGACACCCCAGTTCATGAGCCATGCCGCAATGGCTAGGCACACTAATTGCATCCCGTTGAGGGAAGGTGTTGAAGTTTTGACACAATTTTTAGACATAACGGAACTATTGCAATAAAGATGCCACGAACCCAAGGGTTCTTGGGTTCACCCACTCGCCACAAAGAGCTGCCATGAAAATTGACAACCCGATTCAAAACACGAGTTTCACGCCCGCTGCTCAAGCCGCGGTCAGCACAGGGGAGCCAACATCGTCTGGCGCCTTGAGCACTAACTTTGCCAATGTTTTAGAAAAAACCAAATTGGCCGAGGCCCTCGCCACACGGGTCACCAAATCGGGCGACACCCTCGTTGGGATTGTGCGCGATGAAGCCAAAGCCAAAGGCATTACCCTGACAGGATCACAAGAATACAAACTGGCCTTGTCGCTTGCATCCCACAATGGCATTGCAAACCCCAACCAAATTAGCACGGGCCGCGCCTTGCAAACAGGCCCCTTAAGCGCCATGCTAGACGATTTGCCCAATCTGAACAACGCTTTGGCGCAAAACAATCGGGACAAATCAAATGCCGCCACCAACAGCATTTCAACAGCTCAGGTGCTGCAAGCCAATAAGAACATCCCCGCTCAAAGGCCCCCAGTGGCCAGGGCACCCACGGT
>CANNNB010000250.1 GCA_947505995.1 Comamonadaceae bacterium | reverse complement strand
TGATAACGTGAACGACATGGGCAACATTGCCCGACAAGCCACCATTTCTCAATCGGCCCTGAAAGTGGTCTACGACCAAGCTGTGACGGCGCGAGACCAAGTGTCTGGTGTGAGCTTGGACCAAGAAGCCGCAGACTTGGTGCGCTACCAACAAGCCTACCAAGCCGCCGCCAAAATTTTGCAAGTAGCCAGCCAGCTGTTTGACAGTGTGCTGCAAGTTCGTTGAAGAGCGTGAAAGCTAAACCATCATGAAAATTTCAACCCAACTTTTGTTTGAGCGCGGCTCTGCTCAAATGAGCAATGTACAAACCCAGCTTACCCAATCGCAAGCGCAATTGGCGCAGGGCAAACAAGTGCTCAATGCCAGTGACGCCCCGAACCAAGCGGCCACTATTCAGCGTTTGAAATCTATTTTGAGCAGGCAAGACAGCTACCAAAGTTCTTTGAACACTGTCAAAGCCAGGCTCCAAGGTGAAGACACCACCCTTCAAAGCGTCAGCAACTTGTTGGTGCGCGCCAAAGAAGTGGCCGTACAAGGTGCCAATGACACTTTGAGCTCAGCTGACCGAAAATCATTGGGCACAGAAATGCAAGCCCTGCGTGACCAGCTTTTAAGCTTGGCCAACACCAAAGACAGCAACGGCAACTACTTGTTTTCTGGCAGCCGCGTTAAGCAGCCTGCTTTTGTAGAAACTGCCAACGGCAGCCCTGTCTACATGGGTGACCAAACCCGCATGAACGTGCGCGTAGGCGAGCAAAGAAGTATTCCCATTAACCGTACAGGCACCGATGCATTCGTGCCTGTGCCGCGCACAGACACCAACGGCAAAGTAACTGGTGCAGGGTTCTTTCAATCTCTCGACAACCTCATTGCAGGCTTGAACAGCTCCAATGGCAACGACATTCGCCGCGGCGTGGGTGAGATGGACATCTTGCAACAAGGCGTGAGCTTGGCCCAAGCCCAAATTGGAACCAACTTGAATGTGGTCGACCAGCAAACTTCTGTTTTGGAAGACACCACCCTCAATTTGAAAACCACCTTGTCGTCTATTGAAGACTTGGACTACGCCGCCGCCATTACCAAAATGAACCAGCAAATGATGAGCTTGGAAGCGGCGCAGGCCAGTTTTGCCAAGGTAAGTCAGTTGAATTTGTTTAACTATATTAAGTAATTGAACAATGGCATCGACTGACATCATCAGTTCATTGGGCGCAGGGTCTGGCGTAGACGTGAAATCGCTCGCCAACAGCTTGGTGGAGGCAGAAAAAACACCTCGAAAAACAGCCATTGAAGCCAAAATTAAAAAGTCCGAGGGTGGTATTTCTGGCTATGCGGCCATTAAGTTTGTCTTGAATGATTTGAAAACTGCGTTTTCAAACATCAAAGACCAAAGCGCCTTCAACGCGGTGGTGCCCAGAGTTAGCCAAGCCACGGCAATTGGCGTCACTGCAACAGCCACCGCCAGTGCTGGCAGCCACAGCGTCAGCGTAACCAATTTGGCAAAACCACAGCGCAGTCTGTCTGATGCTGCAGGCTTTGCCACACCACTGACACAACTGAACAATGGCGATGCATTTAGCCTTGTTCTCAAAAAAGGGGTTGACCCCACACCCAGCAAAGTATTTGCAGTGGGTACAGCAGACATTGCTGGACCACCCGCTGTCGCAGGCACCGCCTCCACATCGACCCTGACGTTCAAAGCCATGAACAAAGGCGATACTGTGACAGTCAATGGCCTGACTTTGACAGCCAACAAAGCCCTTACCAAAACAGAAGTGGGCGAAATGTTTGCAGGCACAAGCAGCGGCAAAACTGCAGATCAAATTAACTCGACTCCGCTTGCCATTTTTGGTAGCTTTTCAGGTACTTTTACGGCGGGATATGCGTCAGGCACAAGCAGCAACGGCGTAGTCACCCTTACATCTACCAGCAATGGGGCATCTGACATTGCCACACCTACTGCCACCCAACCTGAAAGTAGCATTGCCATTGCAAAAGACGCAACTTCACCCGCAGGTATCGTGGCAGCCATCAATGGTTCCAATTCGGGCATCTCGGCACAACTTGTGAACACGGGCAACGCATCTGCGCCCTACAAAATCATGCTGACTGGCACGACAGGCGCTAGCAATGCTTTTTCTATTTCCAGCCGCGCCACAGGCGGTGGTGTGGTTGCCAACGTTGACTTTTCCAACAAATTGCAATCGGGTGAAGATGCTGTACTGAACGTCGACGGCATGGCCATGACTTCGAGCACCAACCGCATTACAGATGCCATTGCTGGAACAACTCTGGAATTGTTTACCACCACAACCGGCACTGCAAATTTAGACTTCTCTAGAGACACCTCGACCGTTAAAACAAAAATTCAAGCATTGGTCACGGCATTTAACGATGCTAACAGCATGCTGAATGTGGTGTCTGATCCCAAATCGACCGTTGAGACCTATGGAGCAACCTTGGCCGGCAATTCTGTTGTGGGCTCAATTCGCAATCAAATGCGCTCGCTAATTACTTCCGATTCAAGCTCGCCATCGGGCGGCTTGACTGCGCTTCGTGACATTGGCTTGTCCATTAACAAAACTGGTGAGTTGGAATTAGACAGCCCCAAACTTGAAAACGCATTGCTGTACAAGTTTGACAATGTAGTGACCATGCTGACGTCAAACCGAGAAAAGCAAAGCACCTACAGCGTGCTGCCTTCTGGCACGGCGGGTGAAGCCGTTAAAAAACTCACTGCATTGCTAGACACTAGCGCGGCATTGACCACCCAAAGCGCCAACCTCAGTACCAAAATTGTCTCGTACAACAAAGAACTGACCGCTTTAAACACCAGAATGACCGACATGTTGGCCCGCTACAACAAACAATTTGCCGCCATGGAATCCATGGTGGGCCAATCGAAGAGCCTCCAAACTAACCTGAAGAGTACTTTTGACGGGATGATGTCCGTTTACACCAATAAGTAAAACGTCCTCTTTCCCCGTTTCGTCGCTTTTTTTCAAAAAACTTGAAATTCGTCCTCAAGTTTGGCTTTGGCCTGCCGATTCACCAACCACTGAACTTCTCTTGACACCTTCTGGGTGCAGGAGACCGGTTGTATTCGGCATGTTCAGCATGCTTATGAAAAAAAGGACGGATAACCATGGTTTCCGAAATCAGCAACATTGCTAGAGGGAGTGCCGGCGTCGCAGCAGCGCGCACGAGTACTCCTGCCCCTGCAAGTTCACAAGCACCTGGCAGTTCGGCTATTCAAATTCCTGACACACCCAAAGTTCAAGCCCCTAAACCAGTGGCTATTAAGTTTGATGCGTCGGAAGTGAGGCAGAACCTGCAAGAGGCCGTGAGCATGCTCAATCAGCAAATGACATCCACCAAGCGTGGTCTGGGCTTTCAAGTGGACGAGGCCGTTGGCGGCCCAGTGGTCACTGTGCGAAGTGCAGAGAGCGGCGAAGTGGTAAGGCAAATACCCAATGAAGTGGTTGTGCGCATTGCGCACAACATTGAAAAGGTTAAAGGCCTTCTATTTAGTGCACATGT
>CANNNB010000249.1 GCA_947505995.1 Comamonadaceae bacterium | reverse complement strand
TGTGCGGTGCTCCTTGTTCAAATGACCATCAGTGTAGGTTTTTTAAAGCCAGATACATCGCGTCACTTGGGCTCACAAGGCAGTATCTCGGGTTCTGTTTTGGGCGGTTTGATGTTTGGTATTGGCATGATCATGACGCGCGGTTGTGCCAGTCGCTTGATCATTCTCTCAGCCAATGGCAATTTAAGAGCCTGGATTTCTGGGCTGGTTTTTGCCGTGACGGTTCAAGCCACCATTTCAGGAACACTGGCGCCGGTTCGCCAAATAATCGCTAATTGGTGGCTCATTGATGGGGGACCTGAGCGCAATATTTTAAATTTCCTTGGTTGGTCTTCTTGGTTTGGGGTCTTGATTGGACTTTGCTTTTTGGGCATTGCCGTGTGGCGCTTCAGGGTAACCGCTGGTGCGTCCAAACCATTTGTTTTAGGTAATGTCTTTGTGGGTGTGGCCATTGCATCGGGGTGGTTGTTCACTCAGTGGGTTGCCAGCGCGTCGTTTGAGCCCATTTCAGTTCAAGGACTTTCATTTAGCGGGCCTTCAGCTGAATGGCTTACTCGCGTTTTGTACACGGATACTTCACCCAAATTTGCATTTGATGCGGGCTTGCTTCCTAGTGTTTTTATAGGTTCGCTCATTGCGGCTGTTTTATTTGGTGAGTTCAAATTTGAAGGGTTTCAAACTGAAAACAAATTGGGCCACTATCTCAGCGGTGCGATCTTCATGGGTTTTGGCGCGGTGCTGGCTGGTGGGTGCACTGTAGGGGCGGGCATGTCGGGCGGAGTGGTTTTTTCAAATACCGCTTGGTTAACCCTGGTATCAATCATTGCCGGCGCTGCCATGACTTACAAATTTTTGAAGTCAATTGGCTCACCAACTTAAGACTACGATGAGATTCAAAAGAGGCTTGATTTATTTGCTGCTAAGGTACTCAGCAACTGCAGCCATTTCAAGTGGCGTCATTTTGCTCACGATGGCATGCATCACAGCGTTGTCATTGTTACGCTCACGCGTGCCGAACTGTTTGAGTTGTGTTTCTGTGTAAATGGCGTATTGACTTGCCAGCCTTGGCAATGCCACCGTGCCTTTGGCCTCGGCACCATGGCAACTTGAACAAGCAGGCACGCCGCTGAACTTATTGCCGTTATGGTAAATGTACTGCCCCACACCGGCCAAGCCTTTGTCCTTGGCGGGTTCGGTAGCAACGTTTTGTTTTTCATAAAAACGACCAACCGCCAGCATTTCGTCTGGGGTTAATTTTTCCACCATGCTGGCCATCGCTGTGCTTTTGCGTTTGCCAGACTTGAAGTTATCTAACTGCTTGGCAATGTACTCATGGTGCTGGCCTGCCAGCCTAGGAAAAACCTCGCTAGAAGATTCACCCTCGGCACCATGACAAAGAAAGCACGAGCCAGATATGATTTTCTTGGCCCGAGCTTCATCTGCTTGAGAAAATGCCGAAAGACTGAATGCAAAAAGCGATAGCCCAATAGAGAGTTTTGCAAGCAATTTTTGATTCAACATAAGCAATCTTAGGCCAATGTGTCAGCCCAAATATTGCGTGCCCACGCCATGGCATAGCGGCCTTCAAGTTCATTGGCAGCACTTGAAACACCACCCGAACCAGGCACTGTGAGCATGGTCTTTTTGTCGGCATCGTAGGCGTGAACGCTGGCCACATGAACCACATCTTCAGAGCTGACAAAGCTGTAGCAAGTGTTGTTGTAGATGGGCAAATTGTTAGGTTCTTTGCCAGTCAGTAAAGCGACGACCGCTGCTGCGCAGGTTTTGCCATGTTGGTTGGCCATGTGTCCTGACTTAGGCATAGCGGGCGCAATTTGGATGGAGTCACCCAGCACATGAACGTTCTTGGCAGCCTTAGATTCAAAGGTGAGAAAATCAACTTCGCACCAGCGTTTGTTGGCGGTTGCTAAACCAGACTTCACCGCAATGTCGCCAGCACGCATAGGTGGTATGACATTCAACACAGCGGCTTTGACATCGTCGTTGAATTCAAACTTGACGGTGTTGGTAGCGGCATCAACATCAACCGCGTTGTGTTTGCCGCGGTACTCCACAATACCTTTGTAACGATCTGACCATGCCTTTTTGAACAACGGACCCTTGGATGTGACATCGTCGTTGGCATCCAAGATGAGTACTTTGCTCTTTGGCTTGGCCTTGCTAAAGTACTCGGCCACTTGGCAAGCACGCTCATAGGGGCCAGGAGGGCAGCGGTAGGGCGCCAAAGGAATTGACAATGCATAAACGCCGCCGTCGGGCATGGCTTCCAGCTGCTTGCGCAAAGCCAAAGTTTGAGCGCCAGCTTTCCACGCATGCAACACTTTATCTTGCGCGCCAGTTTTTTTCATGCCAGGCAGCGAGTCGAGCATAAAGTCTACGCCGGGCGAAAGAATGAGGCGGTCGTAGGCTACTTCGCCGCCACTTGCTAATTTGACGACACGCTTGTCTGGGTCAACTTGAGTGACATAGTCTTTGATTAAATTGACGCCATGGCGCTTGACCAAGTTGTCATATGACATGGTGATATCGGCCATGGTTTTGCTGCCACCAAGGACCAAATTGGAAATAGGGCAAGACCAAAAATTGGCATTAGGCTCAATCAGGGTGACTTGAATGCCGTAGTCGGACCACATGCGAACATATTTGGCCGCCGTAGCACCACCGTAGCCACCACCCACGACCACCACCTTGGGGCCGCTGCCACCACCGATAGAAGCACATCCAGACATCAGTCCGAAAGTGCCAAGTGCAGAACCTGCTGAAGCTGTTTGAATAAATTGACGACGTTTCATGACAACTCCTTATTTTTTCTGTGCGGCAAAGTAGCCAGCAATGGCAACGATTTGGGCATCGCTGTAACCCTTGGAGAGCTGGTGCATGATGGTGGCGGGTTTTCTGCCTGCTTTGAAGTCAAGCATTTTCTTGACCATCTCATCTTTGTTTGCACCGGCCAAAGACTCGTTTCCTGGCTCGGCTATGCCATTGGTGCCATGGCAATTTGCGCATCCCGCAGCCCAACTTCGAACCTGAAGTGGATCTGGGGTGTTGTTGGTTTGGGCTTGTGCGCTGGCGGCAACGCAGAAGACTGCTGCAATGAGATAAGACCAGTTTTTCATATGTTTGAGGGAGTAAGTCATGTGAATAAGTTGAACGTCAAGGGAAAGGGTCAAGGGCGAAGATAAACAAAGCCTGATTTAGCTTGCAAGGTAGCAACCTCTGCGACCCCAGAGGGGACTACGGACGCTTCCATGACAACTTTGTCTTTGGCAATTTTGCGAGTTTCTAAAGTGTTGTTACAAACTTTGAACTGAACACCTTTTGAAGCAAGGTCACCGATGGTTCCGGCAAAACTTTGACCTGCCGTGTTGGTTGCGCCATCAAGCAAGAAATCTATGCCCGGCCCATGCGAGACCACTGTGATTTGTGCATTTGGGTCAGCTGCCAAGTGATTGCGAATATTCCCCATTGCTCGGGAAGCTTGGGCGATGCCTTCATTGAGGTGATAGACCACTTTTATTTGTG
>CANNNB010000248.1 GCA_947505995.1 Comamonadaceae bacterium | reverse complement strand
GCGCCTGTCTGTTGCGCCCATGATGGACTGGACCGATCGGCATTGCCGGTTTTTCCATCGCCTTTTGACGCAGCACACCATGCTTTACACCGAGATGGTCACCACCGGTGCCATCCGACACGGTAGTGTGGAGCGTCACCTTCGGTTCAATGCCGAGGAGCATCCTGTGGCCTTGCAACTGGGAGGCAGCGAAGCTGCAGATTTAGCTTATGCCGCCAAACTGGGCGAGCAGTGGGGCTACAACGAAATCAATTTGAACTGCGGTTGTCCCAGCGACCGTGTGCAGCGTGGTGCTTTTGGCGCTTGCCTCATGAAAGAGCCAAAGTTGGTGGCCGATGGCGTCAAGGCCATGGTCGATGTGGTGTCTGTGCCCGTCACAGTCAAGCACCGCATTGGCATTGACCAAATTGAAAGCTACGATTTTGTTCGAGACTTTGTGGGCACCGTCAAAGAAGCAGGCTGCAATGTGTTCATTGTCCATGCACGCAATGCTTGGCTCAACGGCTTGTCGCCCAAAGAGAATCGCGAGATTCCGCCTTTGAGGTATGAACTGGCTTATCAGTTAAAAAAAGATTTTCCAGAACTCACCATTGCCATCAATGGTGGGATCAAAATCAACGAGCAGATTGCTGAGCACCTCAAAGAGGTCGATGGCGTCATGATTGGCCGTGAGGCTTATTACAACCCCTGGCTGTTAACCACATGGGATGAGCAGTTCTTCAATGCACCTGCTTCAGTCATGTCACGAGAAGCTGTTGAAGATGCCATGGTGGCTTACATGGAGCGTGCGTTTGTAGAAGACGGCTGCCCTTGGTATGCCATTGCGCGGCACATGTTGGGTCTCTACCATGGCCAACGAGGATGACGTTTGTGGCGCCAAGTTTGGAGCAATCACAAGCTCAAACCTCAGCCACCTCGTGAGGTGATGGCCATTGCGCGTGAGGCGCTAGCAAAGGGTGCAGAGGTGCCTGCTTAAGGCGTTGAGCTGGCCGCTGCAAGACCATTTGCAAAATGCTCTCGCATGCGGGCTGCCGTGGCCACAGGATCTTTCGCATTCAGAGCTGCCATGATGGCCTGGTGCTCATTCAGCGATTCCTTGATGCGTCCTGTTTTAAACAAAGAGTTGTGACGATTGAGCTTCATGACTTTGCGCAAGTCGGCCACCATTTGATCGCGCCACTTGTTTTGCGCCAACTCTAGTAAGCACATGTGAAACGCTTCATTCACTTCAAAAAACTTGTCGTGCTTTTCTTTGCCTGGCCTGCCAGCTGCTTCCAAATCAGAATGAAGAGACTGAAGCTTTTTCAAATCTGAAGGGGAGGCCGTTTGAGCCACAACGGCGCCTGCATCGCTTTCCAGCAAACCCAGCAAGTGGTATACATCTCGCAGGTCTTTTTCAGAAACCTCGGTCACATAAGCGCCCCGCCGAACCTTCATAGTGATCAAGCCTTCAGCCGCCAAGACCTTCAAGGCTTCCCGAAGAGGTGTTCTGCTGATACCGTAGGCCTTGGCAATTTGCAGCTCATCAATCCAGCTACCGGGTTCTAGCTCCCGGCTGAAAATGCGCTGCCGGATGAGTTCAGCCACCTCTTCATAGAGGGCTCTGGGGGCTAAGGACTTTGCGGCAGAAAGGGCGGACATGTTTAAATCGGGTGGTAGAAAGCTACCCCAAGGGGCATTTTCGAGGTGAATTTCAGAGCGGCTTTGCAGAATTGTAAGGCAGGTACAATATTTTGCATCAATAATTATGAATCATATTGAGGATCTCGCGACATGACTGACTCGAAGAACGAATTTAAGAGTGCACAGCTAGACGACTGGTTGCGTGCCGCTCAAAAGTCTGCGCCCGGCGGCAATGTCGAAGCTCTCAACTGGAAAACCCCCGACGGCATTTCCGTCAAGCCTTTGTACACCGCCGAAGACACCGCCAACTTGCCCTACGCCAACACCTTGCCTGGCTTCGAGCCCTTTTTGCGCGGCCCTCAAGCCACCATGTACTCGGTGCGCCCTTGGACCATTCGCCAATACGCCGGTTTCTCTACTGCCGAAGAATCCAATGCTTTCTACCGCAAAGCTTTGGCCGCAGGCGGTCAAGGCGTGTCAGTAGCGTTTGACTTGGCCACCCACCGTGGCTACGACTCAGACCATCCCCGCGTCACAGGCGACGTGGGCAAAGCGGGCGTGGCCATCGACTCTGTTGAAGACATGAAGATTTTGTTTGACCAGATTCCTTTAGACAAAGTGTCTGTGTCCATGACCATGAACGGTGCGGTATTGCCCGTGTTGGCTGGCTACGTGGTGGCCGCTGAAGAGCAGGGCGTGAGCCAAGACAAATTATCGGGAACCATTCAGAACGATATTCTCAAAGAGTTCATGGTGCGCAACACCTACATTTACCCACCCGAGCCATCAATGAAAATCATTGGCGACATCATTGAGTACACGGCCCTACACATGCCCAAGTTCAACTCAATTTCTATCTCGGGTTATCACATGCAAGAAGCCGGTGCCAATCAGGCACTCGAAATGGCATTCACTTTGGCTGACGGCAAAGAGTATGTCAAAACCGCTATTGCCAAAGGCATGGATGTAGACGGCTTTGCCGGTCGCCTGTCTTTCTTCTGGGCAGTAGGTATGAATTTCTATTTGGAAATTGCCAAGATGCGCGCCGCGCGTTTGCTGTGGTGCCGCATCATGAAGGGTTTTGATGCTAAGAACCCAAAGAGTCTCATGCTGCGCACACACAGCCAAACTTCGGGCTGGTCGCTTACCGAGCAAGACCCCTACAACAACGTGGTGCGCACCACCATTGAAGCCATGGCCGCCGTATTTGGCGGCACGCAATCTTTGCATACCAACAGCTTTGACGAAGCCATTGCATTGCCCACCGAATTCAGCTCACGCATTGCCCGCAACACACAACTAATTATTCAAGAAGAAACTCACATTGCCAACGTCATTGACCCTTGGGCTGGCAGCTACATGATGGAATCGCTCACTCAAGAGATGGCCGACAAAGCTTGGGCCATCATTGAAGAAGTTGAAGCCATGGGCGGCATGACCAAGGCCGTAGACAGTGGTTGGGCCAAGCTAAAAATTGAAGCGGCCGCAGCCGAAAAACAAGCACGCATTGACTCTGGCAAAGATGTGATTGTGGGCGTCAACAAATACAAGTTGGCCAAAGAAGACCCGATTGATATTTTGGCCATTGACAACGTGAGAGTACGTGATGGTCAGATAGACCGCTTGAAGAAAATTCGCGCAACGCGTGACACTGCCAAAGTTCAAGCCGCATTGGATGCACTCACTGCCTCCGCCGAAAGCGGTCAAGGCAATTTGCTTGAACTCAGCATTCAAGCCATTCGATTGCGCGCTACAGTGGGCGAGGTGTCCGATGCATTGGAAAAAGTTTTTGGGCGCCACCGCGCCGATACTCAAAAGGTGACCGGCGTGTACGCAGCAGCTTATGACTCAGCAGAAGGCTGGGACCAACTCAAAAAAGAAATCAACGACTTTGCCGATGCCAAGGGTCGCCGTCCTCGCGTGATGATCAGCAAGCTGGGTCAAGACGGTC
>CANNNB010000247.1 GCA_947505995.1 Comamonadaceae bacterium | reverse complement strand
GGGCATTGTCCATACCCATAATGATAGGCACTTATCTGATGAAGAAGAACGGCACGCCATGATTGGTCAGTTAACAGGCACTTTGATCGACAAAAACCCACCCGAAGTGGTGGTGGACTGCCACGGCGTAGGCTATGAGGTGAGTGTGCCCATGAGCACCTTTTACAACCTGCCTGCCTTGGGCGAAAAGGTCAAGTTGCTCACGCATTTTGTGGTGCGTGAAGATGCGCAGCTCTTGTACGGCTTTGCCACTTCAGAGGAACGTGCCGCATTCAGGCAGCTCATTAAAATTTCAGGCGTTGGCCCGCGCACGGCTTTAAGCGTGCTTTCTGGCATGGGCGTGGCTGATTTGGCGCAAGCCATTACGCATCAAGAAGCGGGCCGCTTGGTCAAGGTACCGGGCATAGGCAAGAAAACTGCCGAGCGTTTGCTGTTGGAATTGAAGGGCAAGATGGGTGCAGACATTGGGCTGCCTGCAGGCACCTCACACGATCACGCCAACGATATTTTGCAAGCCCTGGTGGCACTGGGCTACTCCGACAAAGAAGCCGCGCTGGCGCTTAAATCTTTGCCGCCCGATATTGGCGTCAGTGATGGCATCAAAATGGCGCTCAAGGCTTTGGCCAAATAAAATAAACAACACATGAGTATTCAAACCGACGACTTTGGGACCCCACCGCCCGCGCGCATGGTGGACGCAAAACCCGAGACACCTCAGGAAGAAGCCATTGAGCGCGCGCTGCGCCCCAAGCTGCTTGATGACTATGTAGGCCAAGCCAAGGTACGCGAGCAACTAGAAATTTTCATTGGCGCCGCCAAAATGCGCGGCGAGCCTTTGGACCATGTGCTGCTGTTCGGCCCGCCTGGTTTGGGTAAAACAACCTTAAGCCACATCATTGCCGCCGAGCTAGGTGTCAATCTGCGGCAAACCAGTGGTCCGGTTTTAGAAAAACCCAAAGACCTGGCCGCACTGCTGACCAATTTAGAAAAAAACGATGTCTTGTTCATTGACGAAATTCACCGCTTGTCGCCGGTGGTCGAAGAAATTTTGTACCCTGCGTTAGAGGACTATCAAATCGACATCATGATTGGTGAAGGCCCTGCGGCCCGCAGCATCAAACTCGATCTACAGCCCTTCACGCTGGTGGGCGCCACCACCCGCGCGGGCATGCTCACCAACCCCCTGCGCGACAGGTTTGGCATTGTGTCGCGCTTGGAGTTTTACACCCCTGAAGAATTGGGCCGCATTGTGAAGCGCAGTGCCACATTGCTCAAGGTTCCCATGGATGTCGCCGGCGGCGAAGAAATTGCCAAGCGTTCACGCGGCACGCCGCGCATTGCCAACCGCTTACTTCGAAGAGTGCGCGACTATGCCGATGTGAAGGGCGCAGGTCAGATCACGCACGACATTGCCAAACGTGCGTTAGCCATGCTCGATGTCGATCCCGAAGGTTTTGATTTGATGGACCGCAAATTGTTGGAAGCCGTTATTCATCGCTTTGATGGCGGGCCTGTGGGCCTAGACAACATTGCGGCCAGCATTGGCGAAGAGCGCGACACCATTGAAGATGTGATTGAACCTTATTTGATTCAACAAGGTTTCTTGCAACGCACGCCACGCGGCAGAATTGCTACCTTGGCAGCCTACAGGCACTTGGGTGTTACGCCCCCCAAGAGTTTCTCTCAAGAATAAAGGTGCGATGTATCAGCCCACCCCACCAATGAAACGCTCTGGGGTGTCCACAGCAAACGATTGATGGCGGTGTTGGTGAGCGCCCAAGTTCGTGGCGCTTGCAAACTTTGCTGCGTAGCAATGCGATAGAGCAAGTCCATTACACCGCCATGCGCAAACAATGCAATGTGTTGACCCATGTGTTGGCATGCCAATTCGTCAAGTGTTTGCCGCACACGTTGTTCCATCACGACCAAGGACTCACCACCTTGCGGCGGTGTCCAATGTGGATCGCGTTTGCGCCATCGCATTGAATCTTCAGGCAAGTCTTTTTCAATTTCGGCAAAGGTTTTGCCTTCAAAAGCACCAAATCCACGCTCACGAAGGCCAGAGTGGCTGATAGCTTCAAGGCCTTGCTGAACCGCTACTGCCGTTGCAGTTTGATGCGCGCGTTTTAAGTCGCTGGTGTAGATCGCATGCAAGGGCTCTTGCGCGGCCAAGGCCTTGGCCAATTGCGCAGCCTGCCATTCGCCTTTGGCATTCAGTGGAATGTCGAGTTGGCCTTGAATGCGCGTGTCAACATTCCATGCGGTCTCGCCATGTCGAATGGCAATGATTCTTGTGGCCTGCATTTAACGAGGAATGGGCAAGACCACTCGGCGTTTTGCCGGGGTTGGATTGGGGAAGCCCTGCAAGGCTGCCGCAATCATGCCTCGCCAAACATTTTGGTGATCAGACCAAGGACCATCGTGGGTGGCCTTGGTTTGGTAAACCACTTTGCCAGATTGGAGATCGCGAATGATGATGCTCACTTCGCGGACATAGATGGGTGGCTCTGCCAAGTCGAGCATCATGCCTGTGTTGAATGGGCTGCGCGAGTGATAGGTCCATCCTATGCCAACACCCGCACCACGAGGACGATGGCCATTTCCAACGCCCATGTAAAAATGGTTGAACCAAGGACCACGAACGACCCGGCCTCTCATGTCGACAACGTATTCGGCGGCTTGCACACCAATCCAAACGCTGTATTGGGCATCTACATCATTGCGCGTCCACCCCAGCGAAGCCAACACCGGCTCCAATTCATTTTCAGCCCAACCGGCTTGTAAATTGTTGAGGTCTGCAGGCAAGCGCTCGAGGCGATACAAGCCCTTGGTGGGTGCGGCGCTGGATGTGGGCCATTGCGTGCTGGTTTGAACTTGACTGTCCAAGTTGCGCAGGGTGGAACAAGCACTGAGAAGTGCCATGCAGCATGCCACAAAGGCCAGTGACAACAATTTTATTTGACGTGACATAGTGCGTTCCTTCATGCTTAAAGCTGTACCACTTGCACCCCTTGCAAGCTGGCCATCACATTGGGCGCATCAAAGCTTTCTTCGTCAAAGGCTTTGTCGCCCTCTTCACTGGCAAGGCCTGTGATTTTGAGATTTTTAAAGTCGTGCAAGTTAGCATCCATCAAATGCGATGGCACCACATTTTGCAAAGCTGAAAACATGTTTTCAATGCGACCTGGAAATTTCTTTTGCCATTCGCGAATCATGTTGCCAATTTGAACGCGCTGCAAGTTTTGTTGGCTACCACACAAGGTACAAGGAATGATGGGGAATTGGCGATGCTCGGCCCAGCGACTCAGGTCGGCTTCGGCCACGTGGGCCAAAGGTCGAATGACCATGAACTCGCCGTTGTCGCTTAACAGCTTAGGCGGCATGCCTTTGAGTTTGCCGCCAAAGAACATGTTGAGAAAAAAGGTTTGCAGCATGTCATCGCGGTGGTGACCCAGCGCTAATTTGTTGCACTTAAGTTGACCTGCCACTTTGTACAAAATACCGCGGCGCAAACGACTGCACAAGCTGCACATGGTTTTGCCTTCGGGAATTTTGTCCTTCACGATGGAGTAGGTGTCTTG
>CANNNB010000246.1 GCA_947505995.1 Comamonadaceae bacterium | reverse complement strand
GTTCTAGCAAGATAAAAAACGCTGCCAATCCAATGTGCAGCTTTTTAAATTTTCTAATATACGCCGTATAAAGCCATGCCGCGCTATCTAGAGTCTTTAGTGCTGTGCCTCTTCACTGGCCGCCATCACAAGTGCCAACGAAATGCTCAGCGACAACATAGCCCCATAGTAGTTATGAACCATGTTGGTATTCGAAAGCCCCGCAGAAAGGTGCATGAACAAAATACCCAAAATACCTTGCGCAGCCCTTGGATGCGGCACCCACAATTTGCGCACCACCAATCCCATGCCCGTGGCCAACACCAGCAAGCTCAAAATACCCATGAGCCCATGACTGACCCATGCGTCTAAAAACTCATGGTGCAAGTGCCCCAACTTTTGCACTTGCGCAGAATTGATTTCCAAGCCCCACTGCTTGATCATGGCAATGCTGTTTTCTTTGCCGTAGCCAAACCAAGGCTGAACTTCAATGGCGTCCAGTGCCTTGCTCCACAAAAACAAGCGTGAGCCGACTGAGGTATTGGCCGCTTCGCTGGGGTTGCTTTGCGACAGGGAAGCTTCTACCCATACAACAGACACACGGTGAAACACAGAAGTCAGCCAGGCAGGCTGCGCAGAAAGCAACCAAATAAAACACGCAAAGACCAAACCAAAGGCCAGCCAAGCGCGAGATTGAAGCGTGGCACGTTGCAGCAGAGTGCGGTTGGACGCAGCCACATAGCCAGTGAGTGCCAGCCAAATAAGCAAGCTATACACCCCTCGCGATTGACTTAAGACCACCCCCATGGAGCCCATCAGCACGCTCAAAGTCCAAAACTGGCGGTGGCCAGCCGCTATTTTGTTGTTTAGCACCATGGGCGCCAACAAACAAACCAAAAAACTCAAGCTCACCGCCCATGCTATGGCGTGCACCGGTGTTTCACGGCCATAAACCGCCGTGACGCCCAAGCCCACCCAGCAGGCCGCAGCCAAGCTGTGACCCAAAGCATTCAATTGAAAGGCCGTGAGGCGATAAAAGGGCGGCCATTTGACCAAGGCCACCACCGCCATGGCGCCCAATACAAGGCGTATTTCGGCATGCCGGCGGTCCCAGTTATCTTGCCAAAAGGCGTGCGGTATGATTCTGATGGCCGTGGCTGCAAGGCAGGCAAACAACCAAATTCTGGCGGCTTCTTCAATGGGGGAAGGGCCCGAGAAATCAGGCTGACCAACGCTGGAGAGATGTGGCGTTAGCCCATTAGACTTAGGGTATCGCTCTGATTGTGCAAATGCCCAAATTCCCATCAAGACAAACAAAACCCATGACAAGCCGCCTATTTTGGTACTCATTGGCGCTAACGCTAAAGTTAGCGCAAAGACAGCAAATGCAAGGGCGGGAAATGGGCGGTGAGACAATGAGATGGTGTCCAATAGCGTTACACATTTTGTGATCTGAAATTATAAATTACTGAGACCTAACAAAGCCTGTGTCTACAGTCACATCCCTGCCCACTTTCAAGCCCCATTTTGGGGTCATTGTTCCCACGTACAACCCTGGCCTTGATGTCTGGGCCAAGTGGGTGCAAGCTTTGCAGTCCCAAAATTGCAAGCCAATGCAAGTCGTGGTGGTTGACTCTGGCTCTACCGATGGCAGCCTAGACCTTTCTCAGCAAGCCGGCTTCACGGTGCTGCACACAAAGGCCCAAGATTTCAACCACGGGGCCACGCGCCAATGGGCTTTGGACCAAGGCTTCTTAAACCCTGAGTCCAGCACAGCTCACAGCCCAGCCAACAGAGCCGCCACAAGTTCCCAGCCAGACTTCATCGTGTTCCTCACCCAAGACGCCATGCTGGCCAGCCCCAACGCTTTGGAAGAACTGCTTAAAGCCTTCGAAGAACCCAAAGTTGCAGCAGCCTTCGGCCGCCAATTGCCCAATCCCGAAGCCTCTTGGCTAGAAACCCATACAAGAGCTTTCAATTACCCCAATGTCAGCAGAACTGTGCAATTGCAAGACAAAGCCAGTTTGGGCATCAAGGCCTGCTTTCTTTCCAATTCATTTGCCGCCTATCGCTTGCAAGCACTCATGGCCCAAGGCGGTTTTCCCGCCCACTTGCCACTGGGCGAAGACACTTTCACAGCCGCTAAATTCTTGCTATCAGGTCAATCCCTGCGCTACCAAGACACGGCTGCGGTTTATCATTCACACAACTACAACGGGCTACAGGATTTTCAGCGCATGTTTGACACCGGCGTCTTTCACGCACAAAACCCCTGGCTTTTGCAAAGTTTTGGCAAAGCCGAAGGCGAGGGTGCCAAGTTGGTCAAATCGCAATGGGCGTATTTAAAAGCCCAAGCAAGTCAATCACACCATCCCAGCTTGCTTCAAGGCATTTTCCAATTGCTCAATGCCAATGCCATAAAGCTAGTAGGCTACAAGTTAGGCCGCGCACACCAGTGGCTGCCAATGGCGCTTGTGAAAAAATTCGCCATGAACAAAGTTTTTTGGCAGCCTCACAAATGATCCCAACGCTGTCGCTGTTCCAAGTTCGCGTTTCCAAGTTCGCCATTTTGTTGGGCGATGCCTTGGCCTTTGGGGCGGCCTTTGCTCTGGCCACGCTCATCAATGTTGCAACCGATCCTAGCCGAAGCATTGGCGTGTGGTTTTCCACCCAAGACATGCAACGCTATGCAGCCTGGAGCGGTCTGGTGTTTCTAGGCCTCATGCTGTTTCTCATGCGCTTTCAGCACTACAGCGACCGCCGCCCCTTTTGGGACGAGCTGGGCGACGTCCTTCGTTTAGTCGGCATCCTAGCCGTGCTCGATATGACGCTCATTGCGGCCACCCGCTGGAACGCCTCGCGTTTGTGGTGGTTGCTGGTTTGGGTCCTGGCATGCATCGCCATTGTGTGGGGCCGCGTGCTCACACGTTGGGTGCTGCGCCAAATGGGTTTGTGGATTCGCCCCACCATCATCATTGGCCATGGCGAAAATGCCACCGAAGCGGCCATTGCCCTTCAAAGCGAACCGCGCATGGGGTTTCAAGTGGTCGGCTATGTAGATGTTGATGCAAGCAAACCAGAGCTTCAACTCAATGGCCGCACGCTGCAAAGCCTAAAGCAACTCGAAGTCTTGGCCGACCAGCCCGGCATTCAATGGGTGATTGCCCTCGAGCATTCACAGTCTGAGCAACGCGAACATTGGCTGCGCACCCTCACCCAGTGGGGCGCCACCGACATCAGTGTCATTCCTGCCATGCGCGGCGTGCCTTTGTATGGCACCGACATTGCACATTTCTTCTCACACGAAGTGGCCTTGCTTCGCGTGCGCAACAACCTGCGCCGTTGGCCTGCACGCTTAACCAAACGTTTGTTTGACACATCATTGGCCGTAGCGTTGGTACTTCTGCTGTCGCCCGTGATGTTGATCATCGCCGCTGCACTCAAGCTTGAGGGTGGCAAAGTTTTCTTTGCTCACCAACGTGTGGGCAAGAACGGCCGCAAATTCAACTGCTACAAATTCCGCTCCATGGTGCCCAATGCAGAGCAGTTGCTGCAAAAACTCTTGCAACAACAGCCTGCACTCAAAGCCCAATGGGACAAAGAACACAAACTTAAAGACGACCCGCGCATCAGCAAACTGGGT
>CANNNB010000245.1 GCA_947505995.1 Comamonadaceae bacterium | reverse complement strand
GCGGGCACCACAAACACGTTGTACTCGCTGGTTAAGCGTGCAATGGGTGTGACTTTATCAAGGCTGACCGGGGGTTTGCCTGTGATGATGCCGCCCAGCATAACGGCGCCCATGACCATGAGAGAGTTGCCGTCGCCTTTGGTGGCATTGGCGTATTGGGCCAAGCCAATGATGCCAGCTGCGCCGCCCTTGTTTTCGTAAGTGACCGAACTGGCCACACCAGAGTCTTGTAGGGCTTTGCCCAACGCACGACCTGTGGTGTCCCAGCCGCCACCCGGATTGGCTGGAATCATCATTTTGATATTGGCGGCTGCCAATGAGGGCAGCGACAGGCCAGAGCCTGCTGCCAAGGCCAAAACGGATTTGATGAACTGATCACGACGCATGGTGTCTCCTTTGAGTGCAAAATCGATGACCGATCATGTTCTTTTAAACTGTCATTTACCTGTCTAAAACCCTAGGGAAAGTACTGATCCATGCGCTTATTGTTGGTCGAAGACGACCCCTACTTGCAAGAGACCCTCGCTCGAAGCTTGGGGCGTCGAGGTATGGAAGTCAATTGTGCGGCATCGGCTTCGCAAGCTTTGAGCTTGTGGAAAAGCGTGCGACCTGATGTGGTGGTGCTTGATTTAACCTTGCCCGATGGCGATGGTTTGAATGTGTTGTCGCAAATACGCAAAGAAGGTCTGACCACTCCTGTGCTGGTGCTAACTGCAAGAACCACGGTAGGCGATCGCGTGCTGGGCTTGAATTCGGGTGCCGACGATTACATGGCCAAGCCTTTTGATTTGGACGAACTGGAAGCCCGTGTGAATGCTCTTTACAGACGAGCGCACAGCAACTTAGCGACTCAAGATCAGAGAGAGGGCGCGGGCCCAGTTCGGGCAGACATTCAAACAATTCAAATGGGCGCCCTGACTTTGGATACCCTGAACGGTGCAGCTTATTTAAACCGTCAACCAATGGAGCTGTCTCCTCGAGAAGTGGCCATGTTGCAAGCTTTGATGTCGCAGCCTGGCCAGGCGGTTTCCAAAGAGCGATTGTTTGCCGCGGTGTTCCCACTTGAGTTGGATGTTCAATTTGAAGCCATCGAAGTGGTTGCTTATCGACTACGGAAAAAATTAACAGAAACTGGACTGGGCCTGGTGACCTTGCGTGGTTTAGGCTACTTATTGAAGGTCAACGCATGAGCCTCGGTACGGCTTCCAAAATGTCGATGCGAAGGCAATTGTTGTTGGGAATTTTGTTCCCACTTCTTGTCTTGGTGGGCATTAATGGATGGAGCCTGTATCAGGAAGCCTTGAACGCTTCGGACATTGCTTATGACCGAAGCCTGCTGGCTTCAGCCAAAACCATCAGTGAGCAACTCGATGTGGTCGGTTATGACGACGATGCCCAGATCAGGGCCTTGGTGCCCTATGCTGCCACAGAGGCCTTTGAAACAGACAATCAAAGTCGCTTGTATTACAAGGTCTCCCATTTGAATGGCGCCATGGTTTCTGGGTTTGCAGAATTGCCCGTGTGGAAAGGACAAATTCCTGCCAAGCCCGCCTATGCTGCTTTGGTTGATTTTTACAACGACACTTACCAAGGTGAAGAGATTCGTGTGGCCACATTGCTACAGCCTGTGGTTAGTGAAAAAGGGCGTGCCATGGCAGTGATTCAAGTGGCTGAAACCTTGGAGTTGCGCCACACCTTGGCGCGTGAATTGTTGGTCGGTACTCTGTGGCGACAGGCTTTGCTGTTGGGCATCATTGCATTGGTCGTGGTGAGTGTGGTGCAACGCGCTACACAACCTGTGCGCAAGTTGTCTGAGCATTTGGAAAATCGATCTGAGCATGATTTAGCGCCCTTGGCTTACGACGCTGCACCCCAAGAAATTCAGCCTCTTATTTTGGCCACCAACCATGTGATGCAAAAGTTGCAATCTTTGTTGGCGCAGCAAAAAGGATTTGTTCGCGATGCAGCGCATCAACTCAGAACACCCCTGGCCGTCTTGAAACTTCAGGTGCAATCTGCGCAGCGTGGCGATACGCCCAACGAACAATCACTGCAAGACATTGCACTTACCATCGATCGTGCCACTCAGTTGATCAATCAAATGTTGGCGCTGGCCAAGGTGGAGCAACTGAATGCTTCTACCCAGCCTACATGGACAGATTTTTCGCTGGTCGCGCGCGAAGTAGCGCTTGAGTTAGCGCCTTTGATGGTCGTTAAGAATCTGGATTTTGAGATTGACACTGAGATCAGTGGTGTTCTTGCGCCCGACTGGATGCTGAGGGAACTTACTCGCAACCTGCTGTCCAATGCCATTCGCCATAGCCCGCAGGGAGGACGCTTGAAACTGGATTTGCGGCCGCATGCCGAAACAGTGAGGTTCAATTTGCGAGACGAAGGCCCTGGCCTGAGTGACGATCTGCAAAGACGTTTGTTCCAACCCTTTGCAACGGGTGATACACGTCAGGGAAGTGGCTTGGGCCTGTCTATCTGTTTGGGCATTGTGCAATCGCTTCAAGGTGAAATTAAATTGCGCAACGAACCCATGGCGGGTTCGGTCAGCGGCTTGAACTGCGAGGTGCAGTTCAAACGCGCAGACCCCAAGACAAGCTAAAAATTTACATCAACAGGTGTTCGCCAGCGTTGTCGCCGCCCAAAATGACGTAGTTGACTTTGCGAATGTCCATCAGTTTGGTACCGCCTGAATAGCTGATAGAACTTTGGGTGTCTTGCTCCATCTCGATCAGGGTGTTGGCCAAATTGCCTTTGATGGGCTCCAAAATGCGCTTGCCTTCCACGTGCTTGTACTCGCCTTTGTTGAAGTCAGACGCAGAGCCGTAATACTCTTTGTAGAGCTTGCCGTCCACCTCGACAGTGGCGCCTGGTGACTCTTCGTGGCCTGCCAACATGGAGCCAATCATGATCATGGTGGCGCCAAAGCGAATGCTCTTGGCAATGTCGCCGTGTTCCCGAATACCGCCGTCGGCAATGATGGGCTTGGTGGCCACACGAGCACACCACTTGAGGGCTGACAACTGCCAGCCGCCTGTGCCAAAACCCGTTTTGAGCTTGGTGATGCAAACCTTGCCAGGGCCAATGCCCACCTTGGTGGCATCGGCGCCCCAGGTTTCCAAATCAATGATGGCTTCGGGTGTACCGACGTTGCCAGCGATGACGAAAGATTTGGGCAGCTTTTCTTTCAGTGTGTGAATCATCTTTTGCACACTGTCGGCATGACCGTGGGCAATGTCGATGGTGATGTATTCGGGCGTCAGGCCTTCAGCCACCAATTGGTTCACAGTGTCGTAATCGGGACCCTTGACGCCCAGAGAAATTGAGGCGTAAAGACCTTTGGCATGCATGTCGCGGACAAATTTGAGGTTGTCGAGGTCAAACCGGTGCATGACATAGAAGTAGCCATTTTGCGCCATCCAGGTGCAGATCTTCTCATTCACTACCGTCTTCATGTTGGCTGGAACCACTGGAAGGCGGAATTTCCGGCCTCCCAGCTCTACGCCAGCATCGCATTCCGATCGGCTTTCCACGCGGCATTTGCGGGGCAGCAACAAGATATTGTCGTAATCAAAAATTTCCATTTAACCAAGCTCCAAAAGGATCGTTGAAAGAACGAATGAGCGCTTGGCTTGGCCGGTTTTTGAGTGCCTT
>CANNNB010000244.1 GCA_947505995.1 Comamonadaceae bacterium | reverse complement strand
TGCGCGACAGCGAAGACTTGGCCTCCAAGCTCAGCAGCATGAAAGACCGCCGCGTTATTTTGCTAGACACAGCAGGCGTAAGCCAGCGCGACACTCAGATGTTGGAGCAGTCTCAATTGTTGTTAGAAGGCGCGCCGGCACTCAAGCGCATTTTGGTCATGAGTAGCACCACCGATTTGCGCACACAAGAAGATGTGATCTTGATGTACCAAATGGCCGAGAAGAATGAAAAGTCTCGCGCTGTGACTGCGGCCATCATTACCAAAACAGATGAGGCCGCGCAAATTGGCCCCGTGCTCGATTGCCTCATTCGCCATCAGTTGCCGCTCATGTTTTTGGCCAACGGCCAACGCGTGCCCGAAGACTTAAGCCAAGCCAACACAGCTTACCTTAGCCACCGAGCTTTGCGCCCGCGCATGCTGTCTAGCCGCTTGCAAATTCCAGACGATCAAATTCCTGTGCACATGGCCGATCAAATGAACGATTGGGTTAAGGCTTCATGAGTGAGCCAGCCACCTTGAACGGCCTCAAAGACCAAGCCGATGGTCTTCGAGAGTTGTTTGGACAATCGCCACCACCCGTGCATGTGGTGTGCTGCCCCAGTCGGCCTGCGTTGGCATTGTCTTTGGTCAGTGAGCTTACTCAAGCTTTGATTGACCTTGAACGCACCATCATGTGGGTGGATGAAATTGATTTTGCGCTCCGCGAACAATGGCCCTTGCCCTGCAAAGTAAAGTTTGATTTGTCCAAAACATTGCAAGGCTTCGTTGACCTTGAGCAGAGCGTATCGCCCTTGCAACCCGCGCTTTGGTATGGCTTGTCTTTGCACACAGCCCGAATTAGTCAAAGCGTGCAAACCTTGTCCGATCGTTTAATGCGAAGTGGGGTGGAGTTTGACAGCGTGGTGGTTTCTAGTTCGGCGCTGAAAGCACAAAGTTTCAAACACTATGGTGCCCGCATTCATTGCACAGCCATTACGGGATGTGAGACGCAAGAAATGAATCAAACCTTTGAATGGCTTGCACACACCCAAGAACAAACGCCAGTGGCCTCTTGGAGTTTGGTGCTGGCAGGCCAAGCAGGTACCTTGGAAAACAGCGTGGGCTGGGCAGAAGAAAAAGTCAAATCAAGTTTGGGGCCTGAAGTCAAAGTACTGGGACACCTTGAAACACCTGCTTCTCAGCTGCCCTTGAAGGGTGCTTGGAGCCAGCGGCCCGAGCTGACAGCCAAGCTCACCAACCATCTTTTGATGCACTAGCATGCCGCCTAAGTACCAACAAGATCTGGGCGAGCAGCTCAAACAATACCAACCGCTTGTGAGGCGCATAGCGTCGCGCATTGGTTCTAAATTGCCAGCCAATGTGATGTTGGACGATTTGATTCAAGAGGGCATGACGGGCTTGCTAGATGCATTGCAACGCTATGTGCCGCAGCCCAATCAAAGCTTTGAGGCTTATGCCAGCATGCGCATCAGAGGCGCTATTTACGATGCCTGCCGCAAAGAAGACATCTTGCCGCGCAATCAGCGCGATCAACTTGATTTGCTTGAAAAAGTAACGCACCGCTTGGAGCACGTATTGGGCCGACTGCCCACCGAGCAAGAAGTTGCCAAAGAAGCTGGCGTTTCAATTGAAGATTATTTTGCTGTCATTGACACCTTCGTCAATGTGATGCCCATTGACGATGTGCCCGAAAATTTGTTGCCCACCGATTTTTCTGCAGACCCTTTAGAGAAGGTGTCGGGCCAGCAGTTTTTAGGACAAGTGGTTGGCATTTTAAAAACGCTGCCAGAAAAACAGCGCTTGGTCATGGCTTTGCATTACCAAGAAGATTTGTCGTACCGAGAAATTGCGGCGGTGTTAGACCTCACGCCGGGCCGCATTAGCCAACTTCACACCCAGGCCATGATTGCCATTCGGGCCATGCTCAATGTTGAGTTGAAGGCTTAGTTGAACCATTGAATGAAGCTTGGGTTGAAGTGCGTACTTCAGAATTTGCCAAGCAACTGGCCGCCGCCAAAAAACGAGACCCCACCTTCACTAGAGTAAGTAGCGCTGGCTGAAGACTGCGCGGCATAAGCCTGAAGCGCTGCATTGCGCTGCATGGCCAAGCGAATAAGTTCGCTATTGAGTTGGTGGTCAGCGCGGGCCTGCGCTAGACGATCGTTCAGTTGTTTTTGTTGCTCTTCAGAGTAGGTGGCAATCAGTTGTTTTAAACCGTCTACGCCACCAGGGTGAATTTCTAGGCCTTTAAGGGCCATTTGGCTGTTCAAAATAGCCGTTTCAAGGCCGGGCAGTTCGTGATTTTCTAAGGTTATGCGCAGCGCATGCACAGCTTGAGCAACTTCCTCAACCAGAGCATGCGTGCTTTCAAATGTCATTGAAATTAACGGCGTCCTGCGCGAACCGCAGCGACTGCATCTCCCAGCAAGTTGCCAGCTACTTTGTTGTAGTCAATTTCAAAAGTGCCATCGGCCAGGCGTTGGCGAATTTCTTTGACCAGTTCAATGTCAAGCTTGTCACCCGCATGGGCTTGAACTGCAGCGCTGGTGCTGGCGTTGGCTTGAGCAGCCACAGCTGCATCGCTAATGCCAATGCGCACGGCCGGCTCAGATTTGTTAGGGGTAGGTTGTTGCAAAGTCGCAGCAGTGGGCCCACCCTGAAGGCTAGGCGCCTTGGGTTGTCCCAATCCACGAATGTCGTTTTTAATCACCATGATTTACCTCATTCCATCACAACTTCAACCAAGCCCTGCTTGACAGCGGTGCCTTGGATAATTTTGCCATCAGATATGCGTACTTTAACTGATGCCCCCAAGGCCGCGTCAGCCAGAGCTTGACCAGACGCATCGATTGCAAATCCGCGGCCCAAAATAGCCACACGAACTTGGTCTCCCGATTTGATTACGGACATTTGCCTAAAATCGTTTAGTCGAAGGGGGTTTCCGGGCTGTTGAGCTCGGCTGAGCTCCATGTTTTTGAGCAAATCTGGACTGTCCACCAGGCTGTCGCCCATCTTGGCCAGGTCGCCATCGACCAACTTCCAGTCGCTAGAAGACAAGACTTGTCCCGGCTTTAAGGGCCTGGCAGCCGCCAAATACTGCCCTTTGACAGTGACATACAGCCCAACAGGCCTGGCCCAAACTCGGCCAGAATCGCACCTTAAGTTCAAAAGAAGCTTGCCCCAAGCTTTGTCTTTTCTTAAGAGTTCAACCGACGGTGCTTTGGCACAGGTGGGAAACTCAAGTTTGAAGGGTTCCCATTGAATGCTGTAATCGCGCCCCTCCAAAGAAGAGTGATTGGCTAGAAACTGTTTTACGGCATCTTCGGCCTGAACGCTTAATGCTGCTTGGGCTGGGCCTGCCAAGCAAAAAACTAAACACAAAATAGATAACAAAGTACGCATAAGTTAAGCGTTCAAGCCATGTTCAAGCAATAGTAGATTTCGCCCATGGCATCCAAGGCCACCCCAGACACACCCTCGGGCGTTGGGATATCGTGTGGCACTGCAAAAAGATTCATGTTTTGTGCGGGAAGCACACGCTCGACTTGCAGGGTACGTGTGCTTAGACCTGAGCAAACAGTGAGGGTGCCTGCAAAGCCAGATCCTTCGGCATGGGGGTCAAACTGAATGAATTGACCCGCGCCCACCGCAAACCTCTGCCCATTTTGCAGATAAGG
>CANNNB010000243.1 GCA_947505995.1 Comamonadaceae bacterium | reverse complement strand
TTCATTTGGGGCTTGGCGGGCGCAAGCTTTGCTGGGGCCTACATGCCGGGCTTGCGTGCTTTGACTGATCGATTGGAAACTGCTGACGCCTCGCGCAGTATTACTTTGTACACCGCCAGTTATTCAATGGGGGTCGGTTTTTCTTTTTTGGTATCGCAACTCGTTGCCGATGCCTATGGGTGGCGATGGTCGTTCGGTATCACAGGTCTGGGCCCTTTTATCATGGCCTTTGTGGCTTGGCGAATGAAGCCTGTATTGCCCATTCCAAAAGAGGGTCACCTTTTGGATGTTCGCCCCGTATTGCGAAATCGTCCTGCAATGGCCTATATCTTGAGCTATGGCGCGCATTGTTTCGAATTGTATGGATTCAGAACCTGGCTTGTTGCATTTTGGACCTTTGTCATTTCACGTCATCAGGGCGACTCTTTGCCAAACGCCATGACAGTGAGTTTTCTGGCCTCCTTATTGGCCATGCCGGCCAGCATCCTTGGAAACGAGTTGTCTTTGCGTTTTGGACGAGCCAGCGCCATCAGCTGGATTCAGGTGATCTCAGCCCTGACAGCATTGTCTATTGGGGTTTTGGCGGGTGGTTCTGCTTGGGTGATATTGGTTTTGATTCTTGTTTATGCCGTGACAGTACTAGCCGATTCTGGATCACTGACTGCTGGAATGATGTCATATGCACAACCTCAATTTAAGGGCTTGACTTTAGCCATGCATTCCACTGTTGGGTTTGCACTATCGGCTTTGTCGGGCTGGATGGTCGGACTGGCATTAGATTCTCATGGCGGCACTCAAGATCCACAAGCATGGCTGGCTGCGTTTGGGGTGCTGGCAGCCGGTGTCATGCTGGGGCCATTGGCTCTGAGGTTATTGAGAAATTCAAGGACTTAAATATCAAGTCATACAACGAATAAACCCATTTGGCATTGTTGCAAAAGGGGTTTATTGAGTCGCAAAGTGGGTCTTACCCACCCCGACAGAGCATCAAGTGCCGATGATGCCGCCATCCAATTTGCGCACCACCACGGTGGCTGAGCGTGGGCGGCCAGTGGCTTTTTTGTCAGGCCAGTTAGAAATGGCTGTGGGGTTGGCTGGGTTGGTTCGCTCGTTAGAGGGCTCACCTGGATGCTGCACGTTCAAAAACATGGTTCTGCCATCGGGCGTTTCTGTCACACCGGTAATTTCACAACCGGCAGGACCCACCAAGAAGCGACGTGTTTCACCTGTTTGCACATCAGCAGCCAACATCATGTTGTTGCCAAAGTTTTTAAGGTCGCCTTTGCCCATGTTAGAGGTGGACATGTCTGTCTGAATCCACATCAGGCCACGACCGTCAACCCACAGCCCATCGGGGCAAGAGAACATGTCGCCTTTGATGTTGCCCTTGGCTTCTGCGCGCTCCAATGAAGCGTCGCCAGCCAATATGAAATGGTTCCAAGCAAAGGTGACGGCTTGGAAATCCTTGTCTTCTTTCCAGCGAATGATGTTGCCCTGTGTGTTATTGGCACGGGGGTTGGCCGCATCAACGGCAGCTTGCTTATCGCCACCGCGGTTGCTGTTGTTGGTGAGAGTGGCGTAAACCCAGCCTTGTTTGTCAACATCAATCCACTCGGGACGGTCCATTTTGGTTGCGCCCAACAAGTCACTGGCCTGACGTGATTTGATTAGCACTTCGGCTTGATCTGCAAAGCCATTGGTCGATGTCAGTGGGCCTTGGCCATGGGTTAATGCAATCCACTGGCCTTTGCCGTCAGCATTGAACTTGGCTACATACAAAGTGCCGTGGTCTAGCAGGGTGGCGTTGGCGGCAGCGCCACCTGATTTGATGGTGTCGCGGCTGACAAATTTGTAGATGTATTCAAAGCGAGCGTCTTCGCCCATGTAAACCACAGCGCGATTGTCTTTGGTCACGGCTACGGTGGCGCCTTCGTGCGCGCCGCGTCCCATGGCGGTGCGCTTCATGGGCGTGGCATTGGGGTTGTTGGGATCAATTTCTACAATCCAACCAAAGCGGTTGGGTTCGTTGGGGTTTTGAGTAGCGTCAAAACGAGCATCGTGTTCATGCCAGCGGTATCCACCACCGCCTTTTTTCAGGCCCCAGCGCTTCTCGTGATCGCTCAGTTTGTCGCCGCCGTTGAAGTAATTGATGAAGTTTTCTTCGGAGGTCAGGTAAGTGCCCCAAGGTGTGATGCCACTGGCGCAATTGTTGATGGTGCCCAAGACCACTCGGCCTGCGGCGTCGGCGGCGGTTTTCATGAGCGCGTGGCCAGCTGCAGGCCCACTCAATTCGGTACGCGTGGTGGCGGTAATGCGTCTTGCGTACTTAGAAGGGTTGACCACCTCCCATTTGCCGCCTTTGTCTTGCACTTCAACAATGGCTACGCCGTGTGCGGCTTGAGACTTGCGAACCTTCTCGGCACTCCAATTGGCCATGCCATCTTTGAACAGCAAACCGTGGTCCACGTATTCGTGGTTCATGGCCAGCAAACCGCGCTTAGAGCCTTCGAGGGCGTAGTAGTGAATACCGTCGTGGTGCATGCCAATTTGGGCTTCTTGCTCGGCAGCGGTGTTGCTTGCGTCGTCTTTGAAGGCGTAGTTTTGACCTGCAATGCCAACGGGGTCACCCCAAGGCGCAATGACGTGGGCCACATAGCCCTCGGGCACAGTAATGGCGTCGGCAGTGGAAATGGCCACGCTCTTAAAGCCAATTTTGGCTGTAGAGCCCATGCCCAAAGAAGCGCAGCCGGTAAGGGCTGCAGCGCCGCCAATGGCGCTCAATGGTGCTAAGAAGCCACTGGCCAAAGCGCCCAAGCCACCTCGCAAGACTTGACGGCGTGCCGGATCTGAAACATCGTGAATGCTGAGGTTAGAAGAACGGTTGCTGTCTTCCATCAAGGAGAAGTCTTTGGACATGGGTATTTGATCGTGAGGTTAAGAATGGCTGAGTTACCTTTCAACAGGTAACCTCGACACTCTAAGTCCTTCATTTGACAGTTTTGTGAAGGCTGAGGGTTTAACAGCCCCTCATGACAAGGAATTAACTTTTCTTAGATGAATACACAAGCTCTGCAGCAATGAGATCAAGAGACGCAAATCCAACCGACTTGAAAACGGTTATGGCCTGATCATTCTTTCGCCATGATCTAGATGGTTCGGATGCCAACTCAGCCAGCTCGCCCTCAATGCTTGAGGGCAAGATGATGCCTTGTTGAATAGCTTGGTAAATTTCCCCGCCTTTTTCAAGCACAGCGGCTCGGTTGTCTGCAAACACCTGCACCTTGCTCATGAGCGCTGGTTCGGCTTCTGCCATTTGCGCTGTAAATGCGCCTATAAGACCTAAGTGCGTTCCAGGCTTGAGCCATTTGGACAGTATGAAAGGCTCAGTGGCTGTTGTGGCTGCTGCCACCACGTCTGCTTGGTTCAGGGTTTCTTCTAGGTCTTCTGAGTAATCAGACTCAATGCCCAGAGTTTTGAGCTCAGCTACCGCTGCCAGCGCTTTGGTTTTTTGTCTTCCCCAGATCAAGATGCTTTTGAATGGGTGTACGCTTGCATGAGCTTGAACCATAGGAACACACAAAGCGCCAGTGCCCAATATGGCAAGTGTTTGACTGTTTTTGCGTGCAAGAATTTTGGCCGCTAAAGCTGCAGCAGCGGCAGTTCGGCGCAAAGTGAGCTCAGT
>CANNNB010000242.1 GCA_947505995.1 Comamonadaceae bacterium | reverse complement strand
GGTGCCCCCAAGCCTGCCGAACCTGTGCGCAAGCCAGTTGCCAAGAAGAAGGCCAATGTCAGTGCAGGACGCACGCCTACAAGGCGTGATTCTGTGCCGGTTGGGCCCATGGGCTCAGAAGCGCTCAAACCCACGCGCAAAGTGCCGGCCAAATCAAGCAGCAAGCCTGCTACTAAAGCTGCCACCAAACCTGCGCTCAAGTCCAGCGTCAAACCTAAAGCCAAACCCGCAGCCAAACCCGCAGCCAAGGCCAAGCCTAAGGCCAAGCCTAAGGCCTGAGTTTCATGAAGCTGCTAATTGTGGCAGTGGGGCTACGCGTCCCCGATTGGGCGCAAACTGCGTGGGACGATTACGCCAAACGCTTTCCGCCTGAACTCAAAATAGAGCTGAAGGCTGTGAAGACCGAGCCCCGCAGTTCCAAAACCTATGAAAACTTGGTCGCCGCTGAGCGGCAACGCATAGAGGCTGTCATTCCACGCGGTACTCGCATTGTGGTGCTAGATGAGCGCGGCACTGCGCTGAGAACTACGGCGCTTGCACAACGCTTGAAAGACTGGCAGCTGGGTGGCGATGATGTGGCGCTGATTATTGGGGGCCCAGATGGTCTAGAGCCAGCTTTCAGGGATGCCGCCCATGAGCGCATTCGCTTGTCCGATCTCACGCTGCCACATGCCATGGCCAGGGTCTTGCTCATTGAGCAGCTTTACCGTGCCTGGTCCATCAATGCCAATCATCCTTATCACCGAGAGTAAAGTCGCGATGATTGATTTTGTTTACCTTGCCTCGCAAAGTCCAAGACGGAGACAATTGCTCGAACAGATAGGTGTTCGGTATGAGTTGTTGTTGGCCACCCCTGATGAGGATGCTGAATCGCTGGAACTCGTATTACCAGGTGAAGCACCTATGACCTATGTAAAACGAGTGACGCAATTGAAACTTGAAGCGGCAGTGAAACGCATGCAAGTTCGCCACTTAAAGCCTGCGCCTGTGTTGTGCGCAGATACCACTGTGGCCTTGGGTAGAGTGATCTTAGGCAAACCCGAAAATGCGCAAGATGCAGTGCGAATTTTAAAAACACTGTCTGGCCAAACTCACCGAGTTTTAACCGCCGTGGCTGTAGCCTCAGGCCGTCGGCGTTCATTGAGTGTGTCTGTTTCTAAAGTGACTTTTGCCTCTATGAAGTTGTCTGAGATTAAAGCTTATGTGGCAACAGGTGAGCCCTTTGGCAAAGCGGGCGCCTACGGTGTGCAAGGCATGGCAGCTGCTTATATTTCAGAAATGAAGGGTTCCTACACCGGCATCATGGGTTTGCCACTTTTTGAGACGGCAGAGTTGTTGAAAAACATTTGAATTTCAGTGTGAAAGCCTCAGGGATTGAAGCCCAAAGCAACACCATCTCTGCGCGGATCAGCAGAACCGATCCAAGCATTGCCCGTTCGCTTTAAAAATCCCATGCCGCTGTTCATGGTCACGACTTCAACTTTTTGGCCTTTGGCCTCAAGGGCCTCAGCCAATTTGGCGGCTGATGTTCCTTTTTCCAGCTGAACCCGATTGGAAATAGCCGTTGATATGTGCCCTTGTGCCAGTGCTTCAAAGGGGCTTAATTGGTTTGCCAACATGCGAATCAAGTTGGCAGATACGTAGTCCACGATTTGTCCGCCGCCAGCCGATCCGCCAAGCATGACCAATTGACCTGCCTCATTAAAGACCATGGTGGGCACCATGGAGGTCGCAGGTCTTTTTCGGGGTTCCATTTTGTTAGGTGCTACTTCGCCTGGTTTGGGCGATGTTGTGAAGTTGGTCATGGCGTTGTTCAAAACATAACCTTGCACCAAGATGCGCGAACCAAAATTCAAATTGTTGGTGGTGCTCATGCTGACTGCGTTGCCTTGTGCATCGACAACCGCCAATTGGCTGGTGGCATCGGCACTGGGAGCTGCTGTTGCTTCTGCAAGTGCCTGACCAGATGACTCAGCCAACATGCTCTCAGGCTGTCCTGCGGCATAACTGGGCAGGGTGTTCGATTGAATCAAAGCTGCCCTTTTTTTGACGTAAGCCGGATTGACCAATGCCTTGGACGGCACTTTGAAAAATGCAGGGTCTGCCACGTAGCGACGGCGATCAACTTGCGCTAATTTTCCGGCCTCGGCAAAGGCATGTGCAAACTCGGGCTGGTTTAAGTCAGTCCCTAAGTTAGATTTTTGTGCCAACATTTGCAAGACCTGAAGAACCATCACGCCACCAAATGAGGGCGGTGCCATCACGCAAACGCTGTAACGAAGGTAAGGACCACAAAGGGGCTCACGCTCCTCTACTTGGTAGTTTTTTAAATCCTCTTCAGTCATCAGAGACGGCTTGTAGCCCTTTTGAACAGCAGCCAAAAACTCTATGCTTGCGCCATCTGCCCAAATTGCGGAGGGGCCCTTGAGAGCGATACGTTGGAGGGTTTGGGCATAGTCGGGGTTGGTAATGAGCGTGCCCACTGGCTTTACTTTTTGGGCAGCGTCAAAATACAAAGCCAACATGTCGGGGTGATCTTTGGCGGCATTTCGGGCAGACAAAATTTGATGCATGTAGGCCGGCATGGGAAAGCCCTTGCTGGCAGCTTCTATGGCGGGTGCAAAGAGGGCAGGCCATGCTAATTTGCCAAACTGGGTGTGCGCTTTGGCTAACAAGGGGAGGGTTCCAGGCACGCCGGCACTCCGGCCGCCGCGCCCCATTGACTCTGAGGGCAGTTGACTCCCATCGACATCGGTGGTGAGGGAGGCAGTGGTTTTTTGAGGGGAGATGGCAAGACCATCTAAACTGGTCAGTGACTTTTGAGCAGCATCCCAATGCATCAAGAAAGTGCCGCCTCCGAGGCCAGACGACTGTGACTCAACCAGCCCCAGCATCAACTGTGCAGCAATGGCTGCATCAATCGCAGAACCACCCTGTAAAAGCATTTTGAGTGCCACCTCGGTGGCCATGGGGTGTGCCGTGGTAACAGCCACCTGAGCCGGCTTTTGGGCGATTTCAAAAAATGGACTTTGGGCGAAAGCGGCAGAACTGAATAGCGAAAAGATGAAGTAAAGCCTCAGACCAAAATGAGGAGGAGTTTTGAAAGAACTTAGGTCAATCATCTTTGAATGCTTAATGCGTTAATATAAAACCTGCGTATTTTGAAGCATCTGACACAGATCAGCGCGTCTCCGACCTGACTCAAGGCAGAATAGAGCTATGACCTTGAATGCGACTGAAACTACTTTTCTGACTGCGGCCTTTTACAAGTTTGTTGATTTGCCTGACTATGCAGATCGGCGTGCACCCTTGTTGGCATTTTGCGAAGCGCACAACGTCAAGGGATTGATATTGTTGGCGCGCGAAGGCATCAATAGCACGATTGCTGGTGTGTCAGAAGACGTTCATGCGGTGCTGGCCTACTTGCGACAAGACCCCAAGTTGGCCAACTTAGAACACAAAGAGTCTGTTTCAAACAAAGCGCCTTTTCATCGCATGAAAGTTCGCCTCAAAAAAGAAATTGTCACGCTGGGTGTTGATGGTATCAGTCCGACCAAGCGCGTGGGCCAGTACGTCAAGCCAGAAGATTGGAACGATCTCATTTCTGCACCTGATGTAGTGGTGATCGACACGCGCAATGACTACGAGGTCGAAATTGGCAGCTTCAAAGGCGCCATCGATCCGCAGATTCAAAGCTTTTCGCAACTGCCTGATTGGG
>CANNNB010000241.1 GCA_947505995.1 Comamonadaceae bacterium | reverse complement strand
GAGCGCACTCACTTGTATCGCAAACTCAAGCAGTTGGGGGTTGACCTTACCAAAGGCAAGCGCGCTGGCGCTTGACGCGGCAATGACTCTCTAAGCGCTCTCAGTTTTTCAGAGCGGTTTGAGTCGAAGGTGTTAATTTAATTTGAGTGATTTCTTGCGAGCTCAATTTAATTAATTGCCCTTGAAAATACACCTTCATCAAATTAAGGTCGGCGCTGTAAACCCTGAAAGGCGACAGCCCATAAATGCTTCTACCTTCGCCAACTTGTAAATTCAAGGTGGCCACTCTTTGTTGCCCATCCATGATGCAGACGGTGCTTGCCTGTTGCGCTACCACATGCACATACTCACCTGCTTTGATAGGAGAGTTGGGTTGAACCTCTTCTTCAACGCTGTTCCAATTGCATGCAGATTGCGCGTCTGATTTTGCCAATTCTTTGGGATTCGAATCGGTTTGAGGACTGATGGCTGCATTTTCTGAGTTCGCAGAAGAAGGCGATTTCTCAGTCAATGAAACAGCAGTTGAATCAACTTTAGTTTCAGACTTCAATTCTGGGAGAGTGTTCTGCACTGCTTCTGGGGGTGAAGAAGCTTCATGATCCAACCAAAACCACACAGCCACAAACAATGCGATGCCGGATAAAAAAAGTGGAAACACCATCGAAGAATTTTCATTCTCTGTGTGTGGGGGTAACTTGTCGTCCGGTTCAGAAATCAAAGCTTCAACTGCAGTGTTGCCTGATGAATTTTTTGAATGAAAGGTCTCAATCGAAGGTGTCTCTACATGAGCCAGATCAGGGCTTGTTGTGAGTGCTTGTTCAATCGCTACTTCGGCCTTCAGTTCGTGCCCTAAAAACTTTAGAAGTTTTTTACCGACTGAAAATTTAATATCAGAACTGTAAAAAGAACTGTCACCACCGTCTTCTAATTGACGAACTTGCGTTGTTGAGACAATGTTGCGACGTGCAAGCGTGGCGAGGTCAATGCCTGCGCGCAAGCGGAGGCTTTTGAGCAGGGCCTCGTTTTCAGGGCCCCAAAGGATGGATTTAGGTGGGTTCAAAATAAAGCGAGGGAACTTATTTTCAACAAATAGAATTCTAATGTTTTATATACAAAACAGCAATTTAGGCTACTTTTTATAAGCAAATTCTGTAAATTTTGGAAAGTTGAGGTGGACGCATGTTCTTTCAGTCCCTAAAATCCCTCCTCCAAACCTTCTATTTCCATGCAACTCATGTGGCTTGCTGGCCCCACTGGCCAGGTTAAATCTATTTCGATTACTGCTCGCAATATTCTCATTGCGGCCTTAACTGTTGCCGTGACCTTGTTGTTGCTCGGGTTTGCATTGAATTGGGTGGGCCTCAAGATAGCCGTTGAATACAATCCAGACCTGGCTCGAAGCTTGGGCGGTGTTACCACAGAGGCAGAGCAGCAACGCATGGAGGCGGTGTACCGACAAAACCTGCTTCAACTGCAGGCCTCTTTGGATCAAACGGCCCAAGATGTAAAAAAACTTGAAACGCTCAAAGATCGTTTTATGACACTGGCCACCCCAGTGGGCTTGAAGGACCGGGCGCCTAATTCGCCAGATGCCAAAGGCGGCCCCTTTGTCATGCCTTCTTTTCCTCACAAAATGATGGGCAATCTATTTAGACAGCCCTTGGGAGTCGAATTGCAACAAACCGTTGCGCAAGTGAAGTCTGTCAATGATTCGTTGGCCAAGCAGCAAGAAAACTGGCATCAACAACTGCAATGGCTAGAAGCCTTGCCCATTTCAATGCCCATTCAATCGGATTTTCGTTTTACCAGCGGCTTTGGTTTAAGGAATGATCCATTCACTGGCGCTTTGGCCATGCATGAGGGCATCGATTTTTCAGCTGAAGTGGGCGCTGCTGTTTTGGCGACGGCTTCGGGTACAGTGGTCCGCTCTGAGTGGGATCACACATTTGGCAATGTGATTGAAATTAAACATGCAGAAAACTTCCTGTCACGGTATGCGCATTTGAACAAGCGGAGCGTGGCAGTCAATGCGCAAGTTCAGGGCGGTACCACCATTGGCGAGGTGGGCAACACAGGGCGTTCCACAGGCCCGCATTTGCATTACGAAATCTTTCAAAATGGCCGAGTGCTCAACCCGCTCAAAGTTTTGCCCGTCAAGACCCCTTGAATTTATGAGACAGGTGTAGTTCAACATGTTCGAAAAACTTAGCAAAAAACCAATGTCCGTGTCATCTGAAAAATTTGACACACTCATAGGTCGTACCACTGTCATTCAAGGCACCTTGATCTTGGTGGACAGTATTCGAATTGATGGTAAAGTTTTAGGAAATATTGAAACTTCGCCAGGTAGCAAAATTACAGTGGCGATTGGCCCAACCGGTGAGGTCACGGGCGACATCACAGCCCATCGCATCATGGTGGCTGGTAAAGTTGAAGGACATATTTTTGCCGCAGAGCGTGTGGAGTTTCAAAAAGATTCTGTGGTCAATGGTGACGTTTCATATGGCTCTATTTCCATTGAGCATGGCGCTAAACTATCTGGGTTGATCATCCAAAATCAGACAGCTGATGAGTCTGCCTCTGGTGCTCAAGCCGCCATTCAAAATGCTCAGTCCGTGAAGTAAAATTAGCGATCAATGAATCAATTTGGAGAAAGTCAAATCTCTGGTACTGAATTTTTCTTCAGAGTTGCAGACCGTCTGCAAATGGACAGCTGCCTCACAGCCGTTTCCAAAGAAGGCAAAAGCTTGGTATTGGTCAGCCCTTCTGGCGAGTTGTTAGACCACTTTGGCGCTGCATTCATCAGACGTTTGAAGCAAAATTTAGCCAATACGCCCGTTGAAGTTTTCATGCCGCCTGACTCCGAAGTCATGTTGGAGCGATTCAACAAATTGCTCAGCTCTTTGTCACTCGATGTGGCCACACAAACCAGAAAAGAACAGCCGCCCGAAAGTGTCTGGGTGGTCCACGATGCCAACGCTCTGGGCTCGTACGAAATTGAATTGCTTACAAGGTTGGTGCATCAATTTCCAGGCGCTGGAATTTCCACTGTCCTGATGTTCACATCGGATGCCAATCCTGCCACTGCAATTTGCAATCAGGGTCAACAGTTTGTGTCGTGGGTGTTCGAAATGCCCACGCCTGAGCAGAAACTAAGTGCCATTCAGCAAGCCAGAAAGAATGGAAATGAAGACGCTGCCGTCAAATTCTTTAATCGCTTGTCAAGGGATGCAGCCACGCAAGTTGGCAAAGCAAGCAAAGAAAAGAGTGAAACGAAAGACCCTAAGCCAACAGAAAAAAAATCTGCAGAGACAGCAAAATCTGCAATCAAAAAGCCTACCAACAACCGCAAACTTTGGCCTTGGGCTCTGGTCGTATCGGGCATGTTGGCCATCTCGGTAGGCGTGGCAGCAATGCTGCATCCCGAACTTGTCAATCAGTTTGTGTCTGACTTAAACACGTTGTTTGACAGCAAGACGTACGAACCCAAAGTTAAACCTAAAGCAAAGGTAGAACTGCCCCCAGAAAAACCAACACAAGCGACAGGCGGCCCAACCATCGTCCAAGGTGAATTGCCTGTGCCTGTTGCAGTTGCGTCAACGCCTGCACCCGCAGTGGTTGACCCAGTGCCTCCACCACCCGCGCCACTTCCCGTGCCTAAAGAACCCGTTGCGGTGGTCAAGCCTGAAAAAGTGATCACTGAGTTGCCCGAAGGGGCTGTT
>CANNNB010000240.1 GCA_947505995.1 Comamonadaceae bacterium | reverse complement strand
TGTGCAACGGCGCCCAGCGTGGCTGAACTGAACACACTGACTCAGCAAATTGTGAAAGCCTCCTTTCGCGATGAAGGTATTGTGAAAGCAAGCACCCTGATCAACACCGATGAAACCAACAAAGTCTGCAGCGAGGCTGATGCACTTGGCATACCCTTGAATGAAAAAACCGCCAAGCTCATTGAAGAGATCAACATGAAAGCCATTAAGTGGCCTTCCGATGGCAAGTTCATTGGCGATTGGAAAGAAGGCGAGAAGATTGCGCAAAATGGACGGGGTCTGACCTTTACAGACACTGCTACCGCCGTCAATGGCGGCAATTGCTACAACTGCCACAAAATTGATGAAAAAGAAATCTCTTACGGCTCCATTGGCCCTAGCCTTCACAACTACGGCAAAATTCGCGGCGTAACCGACCCCAGCAGTGCAGCATCCAAGCCCATTGTTGAATACACATGGGGCAAGATTTGGAATGCCAAGGCTTACAACGCTTGCTCCAACATGCCGCGTGCAGGTCACACCGGTATCTTGACTGAAGCGCAAGTACGTCATGTGGTGGGTTTGCTGCTTGATCCAAACTCACCAGTTAACAAATAACGCAATGATCAAAACCCGGTACTACCGGGTTTTTTTGGCCCCCATATATTAGTCAATACAAAACTATGAACCTTTCTAAACGTGAATTTATGCAAGTCATGGGCGCTGGCACCATGGCGGGTTTGGGCATGGGCACCTACGCCAATGCAGATGCTGCCACAGCCGCAAATGGTCTCTATGACATACCTAAATTTGGCAATGTTTCTTTCTTGCACATGACAGATTGCCATGCGCAGCTCAAACCTATTTACTTTCGCGAGCCCAGTATCAATTTAGGGCTTGGCAGCATGAAGGGCAACTTGCCACATTTGGTGGGCGAACATTTACTCAAGTTTGCCAACATTCGCCCAGGCACTGCAGAAGCACACGCTCTCACCTATCTCAACTACGAAAAAGCAGCAGCTCGTTACGGCAAGGTCGGTGGCTTTGCTCACTTGGCTACATTGGTCAAACGAATGAGAGCAAGCCGCCCAGGGTCTATCTTGCTAGACGGCGGCGACACTTGGCAAGGCTCTGGCACCTGCTTATGGACCAATGGCCAAGACATGGTAGATGCATGCAAATTGTTGGGCGTCGAGGTTATGACAGGTCATTGGGAATTCACATTGGGCATGGATCGCGTCAAGGAAATTGTTGAAAAAGATTTTGCAGGCAAAGTAGATTTTCTTGCCCAAAATATCAAAACACAAGACTTTGGAGATCCCGTATTCAAGCCTTATGTCATTAAAGAAATGAATGGCGTGCCATGCGCCATCATTGGCCAGGCATTTCCCTACACGCCCATTGCCAATCCGCGCTACATGATGGCTGACTGGGCCTTTGGGATTCAAGACGAAAACATGCAAACCATGGTGAATGAAGCCAGAGCCAAAGGTGCGCAAGTGGTGGTGGTACTCAGCCATAACGGCATGGACGTCGACCTCAAAATGGCCAGCCGTGTTACGGGCATTGATGCCATCATGGGCGGCCACACACACGACGGTATGCCTGTTGCAACCTTGGTCAGCAACAAGGGTGGTAAAACCATCGTCACCAACGCTGGCTCTAACGGTAAGTTTTTGGGTGTGCTTGATTTTGAAGTCAAAGAAAAGCGCGTGACCGATTTCCGCTACAAGCTCTTGCCCGTGTTCTCCAACATGTTGCCAGCTGACAAAGAAATGGATGCCCTCATCACCAAAATTCGCGCACCTTACGAAAGCAAGCTGAACGAAAAACTGGGCATCTCTGAAGGTTTGTTGTACCGCCGAGGCAACTTCAATGGCACAGGCGACCAGTTGCTGGTCGATGCCTTGATGGATGTTCAAGGCGCCGAGATTGCCTTCTCGCCTGGCTTCCGCTGGGGCACCACACTCTTGCCAGGTCAGGCCATTACCCGAGAATGGCTGCTGGACATGACGGCCACCACCTACTCCTACGCCACCGTCACAGAGATGAGCGGCGAGACCATCAAAACGGTACTAGAAGACGTTTGCGACAACCTGTTCAACCCAGACCCCTACTACCAACAAGGTGGCGACATGGTGCGTGTGGGCGGCTTGCAATACCAATGCAACCCTACCGCAGCCATGGGCAAACGCATTGAAGAAATGCGCTTGAATGGCAAGCTCATTGAATCAGGTAAAAAATACAAAGTGGCTGGCTGGGCACCTGTGGCCGAAGAAGCTCGCACGCAAGGCAACAAGCAAGTTTGGGAAGTGGTTGAGCAATGGCTCAAAACACAGCCCAATGGTCGAATCAAGCCACGCCAGTTAAACGCCCCCAAAATTACAGGTGGTTTGCCCAACCCTGGCTACGTCGTCTAATCTAGAGCCACCTCAATGCCTCAAGCTCAATTCAGACCGATGGTGCAAGCCACCCTCAGGCGTCGCTCTTTTTTAGGAGCAAGCGCAATTGGCTTGGGTGCAATTGGCATGTGGCCTGAACTGCAGACTTTTGCAGCAGATGCAAAAGACTTTGTGATGGGCCCTGCTGTCAAAGACATACTGCCCATACAAGTGTCCAAGCATGTTTGGATGATCTTTGCACCCGATGGTTTTCCAACACAAGAGAACCGCGGCATGATGTCCAACGTCTCCTTTGTCGTTACTACAGCAGGCGTGGTGATTTTGGATTCAGGAAGCTCTTTGCAAATTGGCCAAATGGCCATTCGCATGATCAAAAAAGTGACGCCATTGCCCGTCATTGCGGTTTTCAATAGTCACTTCCATGGCGATCATTGGCTAGGCAACCATGCCTTTGTAGAAGAGTACGGCGTTCAGCTTCCAATTTACGCTTTGGCCAAAACCATTGAGACCATCAAAGGCATGGAAGGCAACACTTGGCGCATCTTGATGGAGCGCTGGACCAATCAATCTACGGTCGGCACCAAAACAGTGGCCCCAAACAGCGCTGTCACACATGGCCAAAAATTAAAGTTTGGTGATCTCGACTTTGTCATGCACCACTACGGGCGCGCTCACACCGATGCAGATTTAAGCGTACAAGTGGTTCAAGACAAAGTGACCAGCATTGGTGACATTGCAATGTCAAACAGAATTGCCAACATCGATGACGGCTCTTACTTGGGCACTTTCAAATACTACAAAGCGTTGATCGAAAGTGCTGGTGAACAAATCTGGCTGCCAGGGCATGGTCAACCTGCCAAAGATTTGCTTCAGACTTATGGCGAATTCATGGCTGGCATCTGGGAGCCATGTCTTCAAGCTGTTAAAGATGCTAAATCTGAAGCAGAAGCCAAGGCCATGGTCTTGAAAGACCCGCGCGTTCAAAAGCGTGCCAAAAATATGCAAGGCTTTGACGGCAATATTGGGAAATATGTCAGCTTGGCTTACCTAGAAGCAGAAAAAGAAGCTTTTTAAATAACCCCTTGCTTCTTAAACCAATTTAACATTCTTTGCCAGCCATCGTCTGCTGCCGCTTTGCGATAGGTTGGTCGGTAGTCGGCATGAAAAGCGTGCGGTGCTTCTGGGTAAACAACAAATTCGCTTGACTTGGCAGAACCGGGGCCTTGTGCCAGTGCGGCTTTCATTTTTTCAACCGTGTCTAGGGGAATGCCAGTATCGGCTGCGCCATACAGGCCCAACACGGGGGCTTTGAGTTGACTGGCCAACGCCAAGGGGTGTGCTGGCGTTTGGGCTGTCGTGTTGCC
>CANNNB010000239.1 GCA_947505995.1 Comamonadaceae bacterium | reverse complement strand
GATGGCCTACCCACAACTGCCTGACACCTCCGATCTGGCCGAATACCGCCCCAAGTTACCTTTGCGCATCTTCACGGCAGACGGGGTCTTGATGGGCGAGTTTGGCGAAGAGCGGCGCAACCTGACCCCAATCAAAGAAATTCCGCAAGTCATGAAAGACGCCGTGTTGTCCATCGAAGATTCGCGCTTTTACCAACACGGTGGGCTGGACTATTTGGGGCTCATCAGGGCGGGCATTGCCAACTTAAGCAAACGAAAAAGCCAAGGTGCATCGACCATCACCATGCAAGTGGCACGCAATGTTTATTTATCAACTGAAAAAACATACACCCGTAAAATTTACGAAATTTTACTGACCTTCAAACTCGAACATTTGCTCACCAAAGATCAAATTCTCGAGATCTACATGAATCAAATTTTCTTAGGCAACCGAGCCTACGGATTTGCGTCAGCCGCCGAAACTTATTTCGGCAAGGCACTCAAAGACATCACGATTGCAGAAGCTGCCATGCTGGCCGGCTTGCCCAAAGCACCCTCGGCTTACAACCCCATCAGCAATCCAAAACGTGCACGCTCAAGACAGTTGTACATCATCGAGCGGATGGAAGAAAACAATTTCATTACCACCAAACAGGCCTTGGAAGCCAAGGCCGAGCCTCTGCGCATCCGGCCCAACAACGACAAGGGTCGAATTCATGCAGAGTACGTGGCTGAGACAGTGCGCCAGTTAATGTTTGCACAATACGGCCAAGAAACATACACCCGTGGCCTCCACGTTTACACCACCCTTCAATCGACAGAACAAAATGCGGCCTATAAGGCTTTGCGTCAAGGCATCATGGACTTTGAGCGTCGGCAGGTTTACCGCGGTCCCGAAAAATTCATCGAGTTGCCCGCCAACCCCAAGGACATGGAAGACGCTATCGATGAAGTGTTGGACGACCACCCCGACAATGGCGATGTCATGTCGGCAGTGGTGTTAGAAGCAAGTCCAAAGAAAATTGTGGCCATCCGCCAAAATGCAGAGCAACTTGAAATTACAGGCGACGGCTTGAAACCCGCCCAGTCTGGCCTTTCTGGCAAAGCGGGCCCAAACATCAAAATAAAACGCGGCGCTGTAATTCGAGTGGTGCAAACGCCCAAAGGCACTTGGGAAATTACCCAACTGCCTGAAGTCGAAGGCGCCTTTGTGGCCATCAGTCCGCAAGACGGTTCGGTCAGAGCGCTGGTCGGTGGTTTTGATTTCGAGAAGAACAAATTCAACCACGTCATTCAAGCTTGGCGTCAACCTGGCTCTAGCTTTAAGCCCTTCATTTATTCGGCTGCTTTGGAGAAGGGATTTACCCCAGCCACGGTGGTGAAAGATGCGCCGCTGTTTTTTGATGCTGGCGTGACAGGCGGTCAACCTTGGGAGCCTAAAAATTACGACGGCACCTTCGAAGGTCCCATGACACTTCGCAAAGGTTTAGCCAAATCAAAAAATATGATTTCCATTCAGATTTTGCAATCTGTGGGCACCCGCAATGCCCAAGAATGGGTCACTAAATTTGGTTTTGACGAAGACAAACACCCCGCCTATCTCACCATGGCTTTGGGCGCTGGTTCAGTCACCCCCATGCAGATGGCCACTGGGTATTCTGTCTTTGCCAATGGTGGCATGCGCGTTCAACCACACATGATCACGCGCGTCACCGATCACAAGGGCAAGGTTTTGATTGACAGCCCACCGCAAATGGTCAATGAAGCCAATCGCGCCATCACCTCACGCAATGCGTTTGTGATGACCAGTTTGCTGCAAGAAGTGACTCGCTCTGGTACGGCGGCCAAAGCACGTGTCGCTTTAAAGCGTGACGACATTTATGGGAAAACTGGTACTACCAACGACTCCATGGATGCTTGGTTTGCAGGCTATCACCGGAATTTGGCAGCTGTGGTTTGGATTGGCTACGATACACCCCGCAAATTGGGCGATCGCGAAACAGGTGGAGGTTTGAGTTTGCCCGTCTGGATCAGTTTCATGGAAACTGCCCTCAAAACTAGGCCCGTCATGGACGCCATCGCGCCCGAAGGCGTGTTGTACGTGAATGGCGATTGGTACTTTGAGGAATATGCCAAAGGCGGTGGCGTCACCAGCCTAGGCTTGAGCAACGAAAAAGGGGGCAGCCTGCCAGAACCCGATGAGAAAAAACGGATTTTGGATTTGTTCCGTAATTGAGCATGCTCAGTGAGTCGCTCAATCAGAACTGAAGCGACTGGCCAGACTGTGCGGAGCCAAAGCGGGAAAGGTTTTCAAAAAACTCTCCCTCGCCTTTGGTATCCTGCCAAGTACCGTCTTTGAATTTGTAGTGATGGCCCCCTGATTTAGCGGCAAGCCACACTTCATGCAAGGGTTTTTGTAAATTCACAATGATTTGGCTTCGGTTGCCAAAGGTGATGGTAATCATGCCGCCCACCCTCTGGTTATCGATGTCGGCATCGGTTTCATCGTTGATTCGATCGCAACTGGTCTCAATGCGAGACAAAAGGCGTTCAGCCGTATCCAGAAATTCAAGGTCGGTCATTACAATCCGTGACATGTGCAAAGTTTTTAGAATTTTAGTCATTGCCCAAACTCTTGGCGTTTGTGCTTTGGCTTTGACTGCCTGCGGCCAAAAAGGCCCCTTGGTTCATCCCCAAGACCCCTTGTCAGCAGATCGGGCCACTTTACTCCAAACTTTAATACCTCGTTTTCAAAGCGAAGCGCCCCAACCCCAGACACCTCCCGCTACAAAACCATGAACGCCAACACACTTCCTGGACAGCCTCACATTGCTTACCGAGCCAATACCTTGTGCATGGAGAAGGTGAAGCTTGCCGATGTCGTCGCCCAATTTGGTACGCCGGTCTTTGCTTACTCCAAGGCATCTATGTTGTCGGCGCTGGCGGCCTACCAACGTGGCTTTGCGGGCCGCAACGTGCAAATTTGCTACGCCATGAAAGCTAACTCCAACTTGGCCGTGCTACAGGTCTTTGCCAAAGCCGGTTGTGGTTTTGACGTTGTGTCGGGCGGTGAGTTGGCCCGCGTTTTGGCGGCAGGTGGTGCACCCGAGAAAATCATTTTTTCGGGTGTCGGCAAAACACGTGCGGAAATGAAGCAAGCACTCGAACTTGGAATTGCTTGCTTCAATGTGGAAAGCGAAGCAGAGCTGGAAGTGCTCAACGATGTTGCTTTGTCACTCGGTCAAAAAGCGCCCGTGAGTTTGCGCGTGAACCCCAACGTCGATCCCAAGACACACCCCTACATTTCAACCGGTCTCAAAGGCAACAAATTTGGCGTTGCGCACGAAAGCGCTGTTCAAACTTACAAGCGCGCTGCTGCCTTGCCAGGCTTGGCCGTGGTGGGCATCGATTGCCACATCGGCTCGCAAATTACAGAAGCCACGCCGTATTTGGACGCCATGGACCGGATTCTTGATTTGGTCACCGACATTGAAGCGGCAGGCATTCCCATCTACCACATTGACTTTGGGGGTGGTTTGGGAATTGACTACAACGGCGATACACCACCCGCCGCCGATGTCTTGTGGCAACAACTGTTGGCCAAATTAGATGCGCGTGGTTTTGGCCAGCGGCAACTCATGATTGAACCGGGGCGCTCCTTGGTGGGCAACGCCGGTGTGTGCCTGTCAGATGTGGTGTACATGAAGCCTGGCGAGCAAAAGAATTTTTGCATCATTGATGCCGCCATGAACGACTTGCCTCGCCCAGCCATGTACCAAGCCTTTCACCAAATTGTGCCCGTCACACCGCGCGCTGGCGCCATGACATT
>CANNNB010000238.1 GCA_947505995.1 Comamonadaceae bacterium | reverse complement strand
GCAAATGCATCTGTGCCGCCGCCCGCAGGAAATGGAACAATGAGGTTCACAGGTTTTGTGGGCCAAGTGGCTTGTGCCCAAGCAGGCAAAGTGGCGGCCAATGAAGTGCCCGCCGCCCATTGCAAGAGGTTTCTGCGCTGGATTTGAGTTTCAGAATTTTGCATTTTCGTCTCCTTTGATTAACTTTTTGATTGAATCACTGTCTCATTTTAAAGATGGCAAGTGCCGTCAAAGCTTACTCGGCTTGTTGACCGCAAAATACAGAAATACGCCGGCCAGAATCATAGGCACGCACAACCACTGCCCCATGCTGAGCCCTAGCGACAAAAGTCCTAAATGGGCATCTGGTTCGCGAAAGAATTCGGCGATGAACCTGAAAATACCATAACCCATTAAAAACACCGCAGACACTTGGCCGATCGGGCGATCCTTGCGGGCAAAAAGCCATAGCACTGCAAAAAGCAATAGGCCTTCTAAAAAGAATTGGTAAAGCTGCGAGGGATGGCGGGGAAAATCACCCGCGCCCCTGAAAACCATGCCCCATGGCAAATCAGGATCGGCTTGCCGTCCCCAAAGTTCGCCGTTAATGAAGTTACCGATGCGGCCAGCGGCCAAGCCCGTGGGCACGCAAGGTGCGACAAAATCCATGACTTGGAAAAAAGGTCGGTGGCGGGTTTGAGCAAACCACACCATGGCCGCCATGACACCCAGCAAGCCGCCATGAAAACTCATACCCCCCTGCCAGACGTAGGCTATTTCTAGGGGGTGGGAGAAGTAGTAGGCAGGCTGATAAAACAAACAGTAACCAATGCGCCCACCCAAAACCACGCCCAAAACTCCCGCAAACAAAATGTCCTCGACATCCCGAACTTGCCAATGGGTGAGGCGCGAGTAAGGCTGGTGAGCCAGCCGTCTGGTGGCCAAGAAGTAAAACAGCGCAAAGGCAGCCAGATAGGTCAAACCGTACCAGTGAACCGCAACCGGTCCCAGTTGCAATGCAATGGGGTTAATTTGAGGGTGAATCAACATGGGCTCCGATTGTGCACTCATCGCAAGCCAATTGCACAGAGTGCTAGCCCTAAGTTACGAGGGCTCTATTAGAATAAGACAACAAGACCCTATCTGCTCTTCCTAAAGTGCCAACATGACAGACAAAATCATCCCTATTCACCCAGCTACCCCTAGCAACCGCCGCAGCGCCAACATCACCCAAGGCAAATCACGCGCGCCCAACCGCTCGATGTACTACGCCATGGGCTACGAAGAAGGTGATTTCGTGAAGCCCATGGTGGGCGTGGCCAATGGTCACAGCACCATCACCCCTTGCAACAGCGGCCTGCAAAAACTGGCCGATGCAGCGGTAGAAGGCATTGAGGAAGCCGGTGGCAACGCTCAAATTTTTGGCACCCCCACCATTTCTGACGGCATGGCCATGGGCACCGAGGGTATGAAATATTCACTCGTTAGCCGAGAAGTGATTTCAGACTGTATTGAAACCTGCGTCCAAGGCCAGTGGATGGACGGCGTGTTGGTGGTGGGCGGTTGCGACAAAAACATGCCAGGGGGCATGATGGGTATTTTGCGCGCCAATGTGCCTGCCATTTATGTGTATGGTGGCACCATTTTGCCCGGCCGATACCAAGGCAAAGACCTGAACATTGTGAGTGTGTTTGAAGCGGTGGGCCAAAACTCTGCAGGCAATTTGAGCGACTTCGATTTGAAAGAAATTGAGAAGCGCGCCATTCCTGGAACAGGCTCTTGCGGCGGCATGTACACCGCCAACACCATGTCTTCTTCCTTTGAAGCGCTGGGCATGTCGTTGCCCTACTCTTCCACCATGGCAAACCCCCATGATGAGACCAAAAATTCAGCCAAAGCATCGGCCAAGGTTTTGCTCGAAGCCATCAAAAATGATTTGAAACCACGCGATATCGTCACCAAAGAAGCCATTGAAAATGCCGTAGCCGTCATCATGGCCACGGGCGGCTCGACCAATGCTGTGTTGCACTTCTTGGCCATAGCACACACGGCTGAAGTTGCCTGGACCATTGACGATTTCGAGCGCATGCGCAAGAAGATTCCTGTCATTTGCGATTTAAAGCCCAGCGGCAAATATTTGGCCGTTGACTTGCACCAGGCCGGCGGTATTCCACAAGTCATGAAGATCTTGTTAAAGGCGGGTTTGTTGCACGGCGATTGCATGACCATCACTGGCAAAACTGTGGCTGAGAACTTAAAAGACATTCCTGATGCCCCTCGCGCCGACCAAGATGTCATTCGGCCCATCGACAAGCCGATGTATGCAGAAGGTCACTTGGCCATCCTCAAAGGCAACTTGTCGCCTGAAGGTGCAGTGGCCAAAATCACGGGATTGAAGAACCCTGTTATCACAGGTCCTGCTCGCGTGTTTGACGACGAGCAATCTGCTTTGCAAGCCATTTTGGACGGCAAAATCAAAGCCGGAGACGTCATGGTTTTGCGCTACCTCGGCCCCAAAGGTGGCCCTGGCATGCCAGAAATGTTGGCCCCCACTGGCGCCCTTATTGGCGCGGGCTTGGGTGAGAGCGTAGGCCTCATTACCGATGGCCGTTTCTCTGGCGGAACTTGGGGCATGGTGGTCGGTCATGTGGCACCTGAGGCTGCTGCAGGCGGCACCATTGCGTTTGTCAACGAAGGCGACTCGATCACCATCGATGCGCACAAACTCATTCTTGAGTTGAACGTGCCGGAAGAAGAAATTGCCAAGCGCCGTGCCAAGTGGACAGCGCCAGCACCACGCTACACACGCGGCGTCCAGGCTAAGTTTGCTTTCAATGCCTCCAGCGCCAGCAAGGGCGCTGTGCTGGATTTGTACTGAACTGAAAAGCTTTTTTTTTGCAAGCTTTAGGACAATCAGAGGCCAATGGCGGCAATGCCCGCCTTGGCGATCTGAGCATCTTCGGTGGACTTCACCCCGCTTACGCCTACCGCGCCAATGCATGCGCCATCTTTCATAATGGGCACGCCGCCCTCCAACATGCCTTCAATGGTGGGGGCTGACAAAAATGAGAAACGACCGCCATTGATCACGTCTTCGTAAATTTTGCTTTCGCGTTGACCCAATGCAGCAGTTTTGGCCTTGGCCGGGGCTATGTGAGAAGAAATTGGCGCAGCGCCATCCAGCCGCTGGAAATGCAACATGTGTCCACCCCCATCCACAACAGCAATGCTCACCGCCCAATTGTTTTTCTGAGCTTCGGCTTGGGCGGCTGCGGCAATGGCTTGAACGTCGGACAATTCGAGGGTAGATTGAGTTTTCATAGGGCTCTGAGGGTAAAAAATTGACCATTAAGCATAACGCAGCCTGCGCGTGGCATTGGCTTTGTGAAAGTCAAAAGTCAAAAGACCCTGAAATCTTTGGTAAATTGGGCATTTCCGGTTACAAGCCCTACAATTTGCTTACCCGATACAGGGTGGATTATTAGGAGTTCACACATGAGCGATCTTCAAAACATTGAACAACCCAGTTGGGCTAACGTAGGTACGACGCCCGCTGAAAGACACAAAGTCATGCGCAACACTTACATGTTGCTGGCCGTTAGCCTCTTGCCCACCGTGTTGGGTGCATGGCTCGGTGTGGCTACAGGCATCACCCAATCTTTGGGTGGCGGTTTAGGCTTCATCTTGTTTTTGGGTGGCGCCATTGGCTTCATGTACGCCATCGAGAAAACAAAACATTCTTCGACAGGCGTGTTGGTCTTACTGGCTTTCACATTTTTCATGGGCCTCATGCTGTCTCGCATGATTGCCATGGTGTTGGGCTTCAAAAACGGCCCTGACCTCATCATGACGGCCTTCGCCGGCACCGCAGGTGTATTCGCTGTCATGTCCGTCTTGGCCAGTGT
>CANNNB010000237.1 GCA_947505995.1 Comamonadaceae bacterium | reverse complement strand
TTGGACTTGGTCTGGGCCTCCCTCTTGGGATGGCTGGTATTTGGCGATTTTCCAAGTCAATGGACTTGGTTGGGTGCCGCTGTCATTCTGGTCTCTACCGTTTGGATTGCAAGACGTGAAGGCCGCAGAAAAGAAGAACCTAGCGCCCTAAATTCTTCAGAAACTTGAAGTTCATTTCTTAGATTCCCCCAATGGCACACCGCTTGTAGGCGGATTGCTAATGCCACTGGCCACATGACCTGCCGGTACATGCTGCGCTGCAGATTCAATGTGGCCCGTTTGATCGTCAAAGAAAAAGTCGGGCTCAAATTCTTTGAGAAATTCTCCTTTGGGCAAGCCGCCCAAGAACATGGCCTCGTCCACCTCAATGTTCCACTGCATCAAGGTGCGAATGGCGCGTTCGTGAGCGGGCGCACTGCGCGCCGTGACCAGCGCCGTTCTGACCCGGATGGCTGGTGTTCCTTCTTGCTGTAGCCTTTGAAGGGCGGCCAGCAAAGGTTTGAAAGGCCCAGCCAACAAGGGTTGTGAGGCCTTGGCATGTTCATGCGCTTGAAATGCGGACAAACCTTGCGATTGAAAAACACGCTCTGCTTCATCGGAAAACAAGACCGCATCGCCGTCAAATGCAATTCGTACTTCATGGGGGTGCGCTTCAGATGCATGCGCAGAATGAGGATAGACCTGAGCAGCAGGAACGCCCGCATCCAAGGCCGCGCGAACATCAGAGAGATGGGTTGATAAAAATAAATTGGCATTGAGCGGTTTTAAATACCGCCATGGCGACTGACCACGGGTAAAACTGCCACGTTGAATGGACAGGCCATAGTGCTGCGCCGATCGGAACACACGCATGCCCGAGACAGGATCGTTGCGCGACAAGATGACCACCTCGACCCTTTGGGTTGTGGCATCGTTGAAGGCTAAGAGTTTTTTAACCAAAGAAAAAGCCACGCCTGGTTTGGCAGGTTCTTCCAGTCGTTCCAACTGCAACTTCATGTAGGCGCGGTCATCGTTTTGCTCAAAAACCAAATTCTCTTCTTCAAAGTCAAACAAGGCGCGCGACGATATCGCCACCACCAATTTTCCGTCTAAGCTGACTGGCATGTGAAGCTCCTTCTTAACGAACCCATTGATTCAATTCCATGATGGGCATGAGTACGGCCAACACAATGAGCATGACAACTCCGCCCATGGCCACAATGAGCAAAGGCTCAAGAATGGTGGCCAATGCCAAAGCTCTACGCTGGACATCTGCAGAAAGTTGTTGGGCTGCGCGCTGCAACATAAGAGGCAGTTGGCCTGTTTGCTCGCCCAGCCTAGCAAACATGGCCAGCAAACTTGGAAAACGTTTTTTCTGGCCCATGGCCATGGCCAAGGGCGCGCCCTCGCGCACCAAGACCAAGGCATCTAGTACATCTTCACGCATGGCTTGGTTAGACAAAGTATCTGCCGCCGACTGCATGGCTTTTAAGATGGGTACGCCTGCGCCCGTGAGCATGGCCAGCGTACTGGCAAACCTGGCCGTGTTGTAGCCGGTGGCCAATCGACCCAAAATGGGCAGGCGCAAAAACGCAGCATCAAATTGCACGCGCAAGTTGGGCTGTTTCATGGCTTGGCGAAAGCCCAACCATGCCAACAGCAAGAGAACGGCCACAGTCCAACCATGGTTACGCACAAAATCGCTGAGTGCCAACATGATGAGCGTGAGGGTAGGCAGTTTTCTTTGATTGCCAGAGAAAACTTGGGCTACTTGCGGCACGACTGTGCTGAGCAAAAAAATCACAATGAGCAAGGCAATGGCGCTGACGATGGCGGGATACAAAGAGGCACTCAAGAGCTTGGCTTTGAGTGTTTGCTGATCTTGCAAGTCGTCGGCCAACTGCCCCAGCACCGCGCCTAAATTGCCACCTTGCTCACCAGCGCCAATGACCGCAGTGTAAAGCGCAGAGAATTCGGAAGGGTGCTGCGCCATGGCTTTGGCCAAGCCCAAGCCGGCATTGACTTCGGCCCTGAGGTTGGCGACCAAATGCGCTTGTTTCTCTGATTCAGCTTCATCGCTCAGTGCAGCCAATGCGCGTTCTAAGGGAAGGCCGCTGCCCACCAGGCTGGCGAGTTGTCGCGTCCAAACGGCCAGCGCATTGGGAGAAAAGCAGCGACTTGAACCAATGTTGTATTGCCAAATACTGCGCTTGTCTGAAGCGCCTTGTGCCAAGGCTTGAACGCTCAATGGCACCAAAGACTGAGCCCGCAGTTGTGTTCGGGCGGCTTTGGCGCTATCGGCCTCGACCACGCCTTTGCGCAAGGCGCCATCGTTTTGCAGGGCTTCAAAAGAATAGGCAGGCATGGAATGATGATCTTTTAAAGAGCATTCAGTCGCGGGTCACGCGCAATAGTTCTTCAGCACGTGTGATACCCAACTGAACCAAGCGCTCACCATCTTCCCGCATGAGCACCATGCCGCCTGCCACTGCAGCGTCACGAAGACTGGCTTCAGATTGCTTGGCGTGAATTTGAGCACGCAAAGCATCGTCGGTAACAAGCAATTCAAAAATCCCTGTGCGTCCGGCATAACCCGTTTGACCGCATTGCGCACACCCTTCGCCTGCACAATGCGTGCAAACTTTTCGAACCAGACGCTGTGCCAAAACACCTAGCAAAGAAGAGCTGAGCAGGAAAGGTTCAATGCCCATGTCGGTAAGGCGTGTCACAGCGCTGGCGGCATCGTTGGTGTGCAAAGTGGCCAAGACCAAGTGGCCCGTCATGGAAGCCTGAATGGCAATTTGAGCCGTTTCAAAATCGCGAATTTCACCAATCATGATGATGTCGGGGTCTTGCCGCAAAATAGCCCGCAGCGCTTTGGCAAATGTCAAATCAATTTTGGCATTCACCTGAGTTTGGCCAACACCTGCCAACTCATATTCAATGGGGTCTTCTACCGTCATGATGTTGCTGCCCATTGCGTCTAAGCTTTGAAGGGCGGCATACAGCGTGGTGGTTTTACCAGAGCCGGTTGGCCCTGTGACCAAAATCAAGCCGTGGGGTTGGGTAACCAATTGTTCAAAACGCTGCAAAGTAGCACCTTGCATGCCCACAGACGCCAAGCTTAGGCGGCTTTCAGATTTGTCTAGCAAGCGCAACACAGCACGTTCGCCATGGGCACTTGGCAGCGTAGACACACGAACATCGACAGCGCGAGAACCCAAACGCAAGCTGATACGGCCGTCTTGCGGTAAACGCTTTTCTGCAATGTCAAGTTCTGCCATGATTTTTAAACGCGAAATCAGGGCGGCATGAAGAGCGCGATTGGGTTGAACCACTTCACGCAAGTTGCCATCGACTCTAAACCGCACACTTGAGTGCCGCTCGTAAGGCTCAATGTGAATGTCGCTGGCACCATCGCGTGCGGCTTGCGTGAGAAGTGCGTTCAGCATGCGAATGATGGGGGCATCGTCACTGGTTTCCAGCAAGTCTTCTACTGCTGGCAGTTCTTGCATCATGCGTGACAAATCGGCAGCAGACTCTACCTCGCTGACGACTGCCGCCGCACTAGATTCGCCAGGCCCATATTGCGCGGTGTAAGCCTGACTGATGCGTTGTTTAAGGTGGGTAGTATCTTCATGCGCAATGTCTAAAGACAATTCTGCATGGCCCCATTTGCGCATGACCTCTGACACCGCATTGAGCCCGCTTTCAGGGCAAAGCCATAAGCACAGGCGCGTACCATCGTCCTCCAACAAAAGTTGGTGACTGCGCGCAAATGCGTAGGGAAGCGGGTAGCGATGGGCCATTAAGGTTTGCGATTGGTTGGGGGCAAGACTGGGGCACCCATGGCAGGCAGCCCAGTGCTGTTTGGGGGTTGCGCTTGAATTTGTGCGCCACGCATTTGT
>CANNNB010000236.1 GCA_947505995.1 Comamonadaceae bacterium | reverse complement strand
TGCTTGCTCTTTAAGTTGCAATTCAGTAATTTTTTGGCGCAAAGGATCAAGCTCACGCTCAAAGCTCATGCGTCGCTCATCGCTTGCGCGCAAACGCGCTGTCAAATCGTCGTATTCACTGCGCTTGGCACCCAACGCCTGCTCTCGCTCCATTTTCATAGCCAAGGCATTTTGCAAACCAGCCTGAGCGGACACATCGGTGAGGCGCACCAATTCTTCTTTGCCTCGCTCTTGCTCATCAGCAATGGCTTGGATTTGCTGCGCTGCCGTTTCAAGTCCACGTTGCAATTCTGAACGCCTTGCTTCTAGGCTTCGTTGTGAAAAAGTAGCTTCCTGAGCCAAGCGCTCAAGCGAACGTTGTTGCTCACGGCACTCAGACAGTTTGCGCTCTGCTTCAATAACACGTTCATCCAATTGCGCATGACGCTCTTGGCTGTCAGCCAATTGCATATCAAGCTCTTCAAAACGACCTTCGGCGGTGATTCGGCGTTCTTGCAAATCTTCTAAGCTCAAGTCAACTTCGGCCATGTCGCCCGCGATCTGCTCGCTGCGAGTTCGCGTTTGTTCAGCCCACTGCGAAAGTTGAAGTGTTTCCACTTGAAGTTCGTGTGCTTTAGATTGCGTTTCTGAAGCTTCTTGACGCACGGCCAACAAAGCTTGGGCTGCTTCTGAATAAGCTGCCTCTGCGCGAACTGAGGCAGATCTGGTTTGTTCTGCAATAAGCGTTTGGGCACGCAACTGTTTTTCAAAATTCTCAATGTCTTGCGCACGAGCCAAGAGACCCGCTTGCTCAGAGTCAGGCGCATAAAAACTGACACTGTTTTTGCCAATGGCATGGCCTGCTTGAACCAAAAAGCATTCAGAGCCCTGGAGCTGATCACGCCAAGCCATGGCGTCTTCCAACGTGGGGGCTGTGAAATAACCATGCAACCAATCGGTTAAGAGCGCTGAAAGGCCGGCATCAGACAGTCTGAGCAAATCGGAAAGTGGGCGGCACGCTGCAGGCAAACCCTTGCGATGAGCCGACAGGCTTGCATTGGGTGGGGAGTAAAACGAGAGCTTAGCAGGTGGTGCATCAGCGGCAAAGGCCTTGACCATGTCTAATCGCGAGACTTCAAGCGAAGAAAGGCGCTCTCGAAGAGCCGATTCCATGGCATTTTCCCAACCGGGTTCCATGTGAATCTTGCTCCACAAACCTTGCAATTGATCCAAGCCGTGCTTGTTTAACCAAGGCTTGAGTTTGCCGTCGGTTTTGACTTTTTCTTGAAGTGATTTAAGGGCTTCAATTTTGGCGGTGAGGTCGGCCAATTTGGCAGATTCATCGTTCACGGCCTGCTGCTGAGTACGCCTCTCTTGGTCTAACAGCGGCGTTTGGGCTTCCAACTCTTGCAACCTGCCACTGCTTTCCTTGGCCAATGCATCTGCTTGGGACAACTGCGCTTGCAGTTGAATTAGCCGTTGTTCATCGGGCGCATCCAAAGCATTGCGATCGGCCACCAAGCGCTCACGCCTGAGTGTCTGTTGTCGGCTCTGGTCTTCAATGTTACGTTGGTCGGCTGCCAGCACTTGTATTTGCTGCTGAACCTGAACCACGCTGCCTCGTTGCTCATTGGCCTTGGCTTGGGCTTCCCGCATGGCTTCTTCTAGCTCTGGCAGAGCTTGGGCTTGATCTTCTACTTGGGCGGCCAGTGTGAGCGTCTGGTCTTCTGCTTGTAAGGCCTGCTCAGCCAAGGATTCCAATTCGGTTTGAGCCTGAATTTGCCTTTCAGACCAGTCCGCTGTTTGCGCCTGCAGTTGTGCCAAGCGTTGCTCTGCGCGTTGACGGCCTTCAACGACAAAACGAATTTCAGCCTCCAAGCGCCCTACCTCAGCGCTGGCCTCGTACAAAAGACCTTGAGCTTGATTGACTTGGTCACCGGCAGCGTAATGGGCTTGGCGCACCGTCTCCAAATCTGACTCTACATGTCGCAAATCTGCAATGCGGGCTTCTAGATCAATGACGGCTTTGTCGACATCGGCCTTGATTTTGACCTGATCGGTTTCAGCATCTGCACGCTTGAAAAACCAGAGTTGGTGCTGCTTGAGTGTGCTGTCGTTTTTCAAATCATTGAAGCGTTGAGCCACTTCAGCCTGCTTTTCCAACTTCTCTAAGTTGGCATTCAACTCGCGCAGAATGTCTTCAACGCGCGTCAAATTTTCTCGCGTATCGGACAAACGATTTTCGGTTTCACGTCGGCGCTCTTTGTACTTTGAGACACCCGCGGCTTCTTCTAAAAACAACCGCAATTCTTCGGGTCTGGACTCAATGATTCGGCTAATAGTTCCTTGACCGATGATGGCGTAAGCACGTGGCCCCAACCCGGTGCCCAAAAACACATCTTGTACATCGCGTCGGCGCACAGGTTGGTTGTTAATGAAATAACTGCTGTTGCCGTCCCGAGTCAAAACGCGTTTGACTGCAATTTCTAAAAACTGCCCCCACTGCCCACCAGCGCGGTGGTCTGCATTGTCAAAGACCAACTCAACGCTGGCGCGGCTGGCTGGCTTGCGGGTGTTGGTGCCATTGAAAATAACGTCTTGCATGGATTCACCACGCAGCTCAGAAGCTTTTGATTCACCCAAAACCCAGCGGCATGCATCCATGATGTTGGATTTTCCGCAGCCATTGGGGCCAACCACACCGACCAACTGTCCTGGAAGGACAAAATTGGTGGGTTCTGCAAAGGATTTGAATCCAGATAATTTGATGGAATTGAGGCGCACAGGAGTCAGAAATTAAGTCAGAAGGCACAGCTTGTGCCAGAAGCCTCCATGTTAACCGACCCAAGGACCCCATCAGGCTAGAAAACACCTGAAATTGAGCTCAAAAATGCCGCCGCAATCCCGGATAATTGGGGCATGAATCCCCTACTGGCTACCCTACAACCCTACCCCTTCGAGCGCCTTCGCCAATTGTTCGCAACTGTGACCCCGCCCACAGACCGCGCGCACATTAGTTTGGGCATTGGCGAACCCAAGCACGCAACGCCCGAATTCATCAAAACAGCCCTCAAAGCGTCACTTGATACAGCACTGTCTGGATATCCAGCCACTGCAGGTGAATTGAGCATGCGAGAGGCTTGTAGCCAATGGCTTCAGCGCCGATACCGAATTGAGATTCAGGCCGCGACACAAATTTTGCCCGTCAACGGTTCAAGAGAGGCTTTATTTGCCCTTGCGCAAGCCGTCTTAGATCCCACAAAACCAGATGTTCGTGTTGTCAGCCCCAACCCCTTCTACCAAATTTATGAGGGTGCAGCCCTCTTGGGCAGTGCCCAACCCTACTACGTTGCCAATGCCCCTGAAAACGACTTTACAGCCGACTGGCAGGCCGTTCCAGAGGCTATTTGGCGGTCAACCCAACTCGTTTTTGTATGTTCACCAGGAAACCCCACTGGGAAAATAATGCCCTTGGCTGAGTGGAAGACTTTGTTTGAGCTCAGTGAAAAATACGGCTTTGTCATCGCCTCCGACGAGTGCTACAGCGAAATCTATTTTCGAGATGAACCGCCATTGGGCGGGTTAGAGGCCGCCTCTCTTTTGGGTTACAAAGATTTCAAACGCTTGATTGCGTTCACAAGCTTGTCCAAACGCAGCAACGTGCCCGGCTTGCGCAGTGGCTTTGTGGGTGGCGACGCCGCCATCATCAAAGACTTTTTGCTGTATCGCACATACCACGGCTGCGCCATGAGTGGCGTGGTTCAAGCTGCCAGCATTGCGGCTTGGAACGACGAAGAGCATGTGGTGGAAAACCGCAACCTGTACCGCACCAAATTTGCACAAGTCACGCCTGTTTTGGCAGCGGTCATGGATGTCAAACTACCCGATGCCAGCTTCTACTTGTGGGCAGGTGTGCCAGCCGCTTGGCACAAC
>CANNNB010000235.1 GCA_947505995.1 Comamonadaceae bacterium | reverse complement strand
TTAGGAGACATCCATGGGTTCATTTTCTATTTGGCACTGGCTAATTGTTTTGCTGATCGTGGTCATGGTTTTTGGCACTAAAAAGCTGAAAAACATGGGTTCTGATCTGGGCGGTGCCGTCAAAGGATTCAAAGACGGCATGAAAGATCCCAATGCCAATCCAGCCACTGACGAAAAACCAGCTGCTCAAGTAGCCGCTTCGACCACGGCTGAAAAAACCACGATTGACGTGGAAGCCAAGACTAAGTCCTGATTTGATCGATCTCGGCATTTCCAAAATAGCCCTCATTGGGGTGGTGGCGCTAATCGTCATCGGCCCTGAGAAATTGCCGCGCGTGGCGCGTACCTTGGGCAATCTGTTGGGCAAGGCCCAGCGTTACATCTCCGATGTGAAAGCTGAGGTCAACCGCACCATGGATTTGGATGAGCTGAAAAAAATGAAAGAAACGATGGAAAGTGCTGCTCGGGACGTAGAAGGTTCTGTTCAGACTACGGCCATCGATTTTGAAAAACAGTGGAATGACACCACAGCAGGGCTGGCCACAGAAACGAATCACACCCCCTGGGAACCGCCACCGCCGGTGTACAAACATCCGGGCAAAAAGTTTCGTTTAAAGCAGGCCGCAGTGCCACAGTGGTACAAATCGCGTGCGGGTGTGCGAACCAAAACATTGTCGGGTGCAGCCAGAGTGGCGCGCTACCGACCCACCAGGTTAGGTTAACTTTCAGTGTCCGATCCAACACCTAAGTCTGAGGACGAATTGGCTGGCACAGAGCAGCCTTTTGTGACGCATTTAATGGAGCTGCGTGACAGGTTGGTACGCGCCATGGCGGGTATCGGCATTGCAGCAGCCATTCTGGCCATATTCCCTGGGCCTGCAGAGCTTTACGACCTGCTTGCCGCCCCCTTGGTGGCCAATTTGCCTGCGGGTGCAACCCTCATTGCCACCTCGGTCATCTCCCCTTTCATGGTGCCTCTCAAAATCTTGTTCATGGCGGCGTTCTTGTTGGCCTTGCCTGTGGTTCTCTACCAAGTGTGGGCCTTCATTGCCCCCGGCTTGTATGCGCATGAAAAACGCCTGGTCATGCCATTGGTCATTTCTAGCACCTTGTTGTTTTTTATAGGCGTGGCATTTTGTTATTTCTTTGTCTTTGGACAGGTGTTCAAATTCATTCAAAGCTTTGCACCCAAAAGCATTACGGCAGCGCCTGACATTGAGGCTTATCTCGGTTTTGTGCTGAGCATGTTTTTGGCATTTGGCTTGGCCTTTGAAGTGCCCATCGCGGTTGTGGTCTTGGCTCGTTTAAACGTGGTCACCATCGAAAAACTCAAAGACTTTCGGGGTTACTTTGTGGTGCTGGCGTTTGTCATTGCTGCCATCGTGACACCCCCAGATGTGGTTTCTCAATTGGCACTGGCGATTCCCATGTGTGTGCTGTACGAATTGGGTATTTGGGCTGCGCAAATTTTCATCAAACACACTCAGCCTCCCAAAGAAGACACAGCCACTTAAGGGCTTAGTTCGATGGCGTTGTCAAGAATTAAGGGCGCGCTGGCCGCGTGCCCGGCGTAACCCGAAGTTCAATCAATTTGCCATTGCGCTGAACCGACAAGCTTGCCGCTTCGCCAGGCTTTAAAGCAGCAACCCGCGTAAGCATTTCGGGCACATCGGCTACAACTTGCCCAGCCACTTTCAAAATCAAATCGCCCGGTTGAATGCCGGCCTTGGCTGCTGGGCTGTTTTGCAAAACACCATTGATCAAAACACCTTGTGGCAATGCACCCGTAGATTTGTCTTTGGCGATGCCAAAGCTCTCGGCAATTTCAGCTGTCAATGGCCGAGGCTCAACGCCTATCCAGCCACGGGTTACTTTGCCGTCTTTAATCAGGGCAGCCATGATTTGCGTGGCCGTAGAGACGGGGACTGCAAAGCCAATGCCCATGTTGCCACCGGAGCGCGAATAAATGGCAGTGTTGATGCCCATGAGCAATCCATTGGCGTCAACCAAAGCACCACCAGAATTGCCGGGATTGATGGCTGCATCGGTTTGAATGAAATTTTCAAAGGTGTTGATGCCCAATTGTTTGCGCCCCAACGCGCTCACAATGCCAGAGGTGACGGTTTGACCCACACCAAAGGGGTTGCCGATGGCCAACACGGCATCGCCTACTTGCAAGCTTTCCATTTGGCCCAACACAATTGTGGGCAATTTGGGCAAGTCGATTTTTAAAAGTGCGAGGTCAGTTTCAGGATCGGTACCGATCACTTTGGCCAAGGCGCTGCGGCCATCGTTCAGCGCGACCTCTATGGCGTCTGCGCCTTCGATGACGTGGTGGTTGGTCAGGATGTAGCCCTCAGAGCTGACAATCACACCGCTGCCCATTCCACCGCTTGGAACGTCTTCCTCTGGTCCTTCAAAAAATCGAAACCAAGGATCGGCACGCCGAGCTCTGCTGCGCGCCTTTTGCTGGACACTGATGCTGACCACTGCGGGGGACGCTTTTTGCGCAGCTTGTCTAAAACTCCCACCAGGCAAGGGGCCTGTGCTTGCGCCAAGACTGGCTTGGGTCAAGGCAATGGTTTGGGTTGAGCCTGTTCCTTTCAGCCAACTCGGCTGAAGGGACGCCACAATGAACCATGCTGCCAACAGCACAGTGACGGATTGGGAAAACAAAAGCCAGATTCTTTTCATGTTTCGCATTGTGTCCTGAACTTGTGAGCCACGCTACCTCACGCAGATGATTCACAATAGGCCCAGTTCAACAGGGAGACTGACCAGTCAATCATCAAGACTGTCCAACCAAGCGCCACTTATGTCGACATTGCCCATCATCGCTATTACGCCAGGAGACCCTTGCGGCATCGGCCCTGAAATTATTGCGCGTGCATTTCTCAATGATGCCATCTCTCCACATGCAAAGCCTGTGACGCAAGCTTGCTTTGTTGCGGGCGATGTGACCTTGATGCAAAAAGCTGCCCGCTTGGTGGACCCCTCTGGTGAAAAACTGAAGTTAACGCAAATTCAGAATCCCTCAGAAGCTGCTTTTTTGCCCAATGGAGCCATGCCAGTTTTGCAAGTTGCAAACTTACAGACAGAACTGCCTTATGGCGAAATTCACGCGGCAGCGGGGCAATTTGCTGGCCAATGTGTGGTGTGGGCGGCTCGCGCTGCTTTGCGCAAGGAAGTTGCAGCCATGGTCACTGCCCCCTTACACAAGGAGGCCCTTTCAGCGGCCGGTTCGCCATTCAACCAATTTCCAGGCCACACAGAACTGCTTCAGTTTGAGGCGGCCAAGCATTCAGCGGTTGGCTTGGCAGAGATGCCGGTGAGAATGATGCTGGCTAACGATGAGCTTCGCACCGTATTGGTGAGTATTCATGTTTCCCTGCGCAATGCCCTTGAAGCTGTGACATTTGACAATGTGCTGGAGAGCCTTCGCATCACTCACCAGTCGCTCAGCCTGTTGTTAGGACGAGCGCCCCAAATTGGCGTGGCTGGGCTTAACCCGCATGCTGGGGAAGGTGGCTTGTTCGGCAGAGAAGAAATTGAAATCATTGAACCTGCCATGGCCAAGGCCCGGTCGGAAGGTATTTTGGCTTTGGGGCCGTTTGCGCCAGACACCGTGTTCATGCGTGCGCGCCAAAGTCAGGGCCATGCCTCTGAATTTGATGTGGTACTGGCCATGTACCACGATCAAGGCCTCATCCCTGTCAAGTACATGGGCCTAGAGCAGGGTGTCAATGTCACCCTCGGTTTGCCTTTGATTCGAACCAGCCCCGATCACGGCACGGCCTTTGACATTGCCGGACAGGGCTGTGCCGATGCTTCCAGCATGGTCGCTGCCATCCGAATGGCGCGCCAGTTGATTCCCTGAGTCGGAGCAGGGGCTAGAAATGGCCCCCCGCAGTCGGCTAC
>CANNNB010000234.1 GCA_947505995.1 Comamonadaceae bacterium | reverse complement strand
TGTCGTTCGGCTTCAAAGGTGCTCTGAAAAAGCAAATGGTGAATGTGACTGCTGCTTAAACAGCGTCAGCCATTGCGCAAAGAGCCCCGCCGAGTCGGGGCTTTTTTGTTCCAGAGCCCAAATTAAAATAAACAAACTGGAATAGAAACTGGAAACATCATGAAATTCGTTGACGAAGCCTACATTGACATCGCCGCAGGCGATGGCGGGAACGGCTGCGTCTCGTTCCGTCATGAAAAGTACAAAGAGTTTGGCGGCCCCAACGGTGGCGATGGTGGCCGCGGTGGTCATGTGTTTGCAGTGGCCGACCCCAACCTCAACACCTTGGTTGATTTCCGCTTTTCACGCAGGCACGAAGCCAAGCGCGGGCAGCACGGCATGGGCTCCGACATGTTTGGCGCCATGGGCGACGATGTCACCTTGAAAATGCCCGTGGGCACCATCATCACCGACGCCGAAACAGGCGAAGTCTTGTACGAGTTGCTGCAACCCGGCGAGGTCCTGATGATCGCCAAAGGCGGCGATGGTGGTTTTGGCAACATGCGCTTTAAGAGCGCCATCAATCGTGCGCCGCGTCAAAAAACACCCGGCTGGCCCGGCGAGAAAAAAGAACTCAAGCTGGAGTTGAAGGTTTTGGCCGACGTCGGTTTGCTGGGTATGCCCAATGCAGGCAAGTCCACACTCATTGCCGCCATATCCAACGCACGCCCCAAAATTGCCGATTACCCTTTCACTACTTTGCACCCCAATTTGGGCGTGGTCCGCGTCGGCCCTGAGCAAAGCTTTGTGGTGGCCGATGTGCCAGGGCTCATTGAAGGTGCCTCTGATGGCGCTGGTTTGGGCCATTTGTTTCTGCGCCATTTGCAGCGCACGCGTTTGCTCTTGCACATGATTGACTTTGCACCCTTTGATGAAACGGTCGATCCTGTGGCGCAAGCCAAAGCCATTGTTGGCGAGCTCAAAAAATACGATAAAGCTTTGTACGACAAGCCGCGTTGGTTGGTGCTCAACAAACTCGACATGGTGCCTGCTGAAGAGCGCGAAGCCCGTGTCAAAGATTTCATCAAGCGCTTCAAATACAAAGGCCCTGTATTTGAAATTTCTGCGCTGACCCGTGAAGGGTGTGAGACTCTGATCAAGACCATTTTTCAGCACATCAAAGCGCAGCAAATTCAAGAGCAAGAGCCGGTCTATATTGACCCACGTTTTGTTGAAGAACCACCTCCATAATTAATAATCTCTTTGGCGTTTTCAAACTTCTTGTTACATTGAGCACCATGAGTCAGCCCTTCACGTCCACTGTTTTGCGCGATGCGCGCCGCATTGTGGTCAAGGTCGGCTCCAGTTTGGTCACCAATGAAGGCCGAGGGCTGGACGAATCTGCCATCGGTGAGTGGTGCCGTCAGATGGCGCTCATGGCCAAAGACGGTCGCGAGGTCATTATGGTCTCCAGTGGTGCCATTGCCGAAGGCATGAAACGTTTGGGTTGGGCCACACGCCCCCAAGAAATTCATGCTTTGCAAGCGGCCGCTGCAGTGGGCCAAATGGGTCTGGCTCAAATGTACGAAACCAAATTGCGTGAAAACGGTTTGGGCAGCGCACAAGTGTTGCTCACGCATGCAGACTTAGCCGATCGTGAACGCTATTTAAACGCTCGCTCCACTTTGCTCACATTGCTACACCACAAAGTGCTACCCGTCATCAACGAAAATGACACGGTGGTGAACGATGAAATTAAGTTTGGCGACAACGACACTCTGGGTGCTTTGGTAGCCAATTTGGTGGAAGCCGATGCCTTGGTCATCTTGACCGATCAAAAAGGTTTGTACACCTCAGACCCTCGCAAAAATCCTGCTGCTGAATTTGTCCACGAAGCCCGTGCCGGTGATCCTGCGTTAGAAGCCATGGCCGGTGGCGTGGGCTCTAGTATTGGCAGCGGCGGCATGATCACCAAAATTTTGGCGGCCAAGCGTGCTGCAGGCTCAGGTGCTTCTACGGTCATTGCTTGGGGCCGCGAACCCGATGCGCTCATTCGCTTGTGCAAAGGCGAGCCCATTGGTACCTTGTTGGTGGCGCAAACGCAAAAGCAGCAAGCGCGCAAACAGTGGATGGCAGATCATTTGCAATTGCGCGGCGCGGTCACAGTCGATCCTGGCGCTGCTTCTAAGTTACAAGCCGAAGGCAAGAGCTTGCTTGCGATTGGCATGACGCATGTCGAGGGCGACTTTTCTCGAGGTGATGTGATCGCCATACGCGATGTGAGCGGACTGGAAATTGCGCGTGGCTTGGCCAATTACGCCAGTACTGAAGCCAGACTCATTTGCCGCAAACCCTCTTCAGAGTTTGAGGGCTTGCTGGGCTATGTCGCTGAGTCTGAATTTGTGCATCGCGACAACTTGATCTTGACCCGATGAGTGATCGCTTATTAAAGTCAAAAGTGGCATTCGAAGCCCCTTTTTCATTGACCTTCTGGTTTTGGCTTGTCTAAACTGTTGTGAGGGTCTGGGTCAAAACTGCCACCAGGTGGCAACTCCATCCGAATTTGAGTTTGAATGAACCCAAACTGAACTGTCATTGACACCTCTGAGCCTTGTGATTCAGAGGTTTCGCCTTTGCCTTCGCTTTGGTTGATGTTGTTTCGAGGCCGATGCGTGCCGCGGTAAACTCCTCCTAGGGTGTCATAGCGGGGCAAGTATCTGGACAACTCAGTGAGTGCCATTTCATAGACGCCTCTTTTGAATTCCACCACCACATCGAGAGGCACCCAAAAGTCGTTCCAGCGCCAAGCGTCAAACTCGGGGTGGCTGGTGGCGCGCAGGTTGATGTTCCAGTCGGGCTCGACCAGTTGGAGCAAATACCAAATTTGCTTTTGGCCTTTGTAATGGCCCCTGGCATCGCGCCTTATGAAACGATCAGGCACTTCATAACGCAACCAATCTCGGGTACGGGCCAAAATGCGCACGTGCTCCGGCAGGAGCCCCACTTCTTCGTGCAGTTCTCGGAACATGGCTTGTTCAGGGCTTTCGCCCCGGTCAATGCCGCCCTGCGGAAACTGCCAACTGTGGGTTCGGATGCGCTTGCCCCAGAAAACCTGATTTTTCTGGTTGAGCAGAATGATGCCGACGTTAGGCCGAAAGCCTTCGCGGTCAAGCATAATCAAATCCCAAATTTTTAAACTGTGTCCATTATGCACGGACGGTTCTGTGCAGCATTAGGACTCACCCTGAGTACGCTTGGAATTAGCCCATGAAAGCCAGTCAATTTTTAATTTCCACCCTCAAAGAAGCGCCCGCAGACGCTGAGGTGGTGAGCCATCAACTCATGATGCGCGCCGGCATGATCAAGCGCTTGGGCGCAGGCATTTACAACTACATGCCCATGGGATTGCGCGTCATTCGAAAAGTGGAAGCCATCGTGCGCGAAGAAATGAACCGCGCCGGCGCCATCGAAATGACCATGCCCGTGGTTCAACCTGCCGAGCTGTGGCAGGAAACGGGACGCTTTGAAAAAATGGGCCCAGAGCTTTTGCGCATCAAGGATCGGCATGGCCGCGACTTCGTGGTGCAGCCCACCAGCGAAGAAGTGATCACGGATGTGGCCCGCCAAGAACTGCGCAGTTACAAACAATTGCCCAAAAACTTCTATCAAATTCAAACCAAATTCCGTGACGAGCGTCGCCCCCGTTTTGGCTTAATGCGGGGCCGTGAGTTCATCATGAAAGACGCTTACAGCTTTGACCGTGACCAAGTGTCCGCCAAGCAAAGCTACAAAATCATGGCAGATGCGTACCGCAAAATTTTTGACCGATTTGGTTTAAGTTACCGTGCGGTGGCAGCCGACAGTGGCGCTATTGGTGGCGATTTGAGCGAAGAGTTCCAGGTGATAGCGGCCACCGGCGAAGACGCTATTGTTTACTGC
>CANNNB010000233.1 GCA_947505995.1 Comamonadaceae bacterium | reverse complement strand
GGATGGAAATTTCTTTCTGGTTAAAACGCGAATACGCCAAGATTTTGCGCAATGCGCCTTCCAGTTCACGCACGTTAGAACGCACGTTCTTGGCCACAAAGAAGGCCACCTCTTCGGGCATGACACTGCCTTCACTGATGGCCTTGTTGATCAAAATGGCCACCCGCATTTCAAGCTCAGGCGGCTCAATGGCCACCGTGAGGCCCGAATCAAATCGGGACACCAGCCGCTCATGAATGTCAGCCAAGCCTTTGGGGTAGGTGTCGCTGGTCATCACAATGTGCGATTTTTTGGCCAGCAAGGCTTCAAAGGCGTTGAAAAATTCTTCTTGAGTGCGGTCTTTGTTGGCAAAGAACTGAACATCGTCAATCAACAGTAAATCAAGCGAGTGATATCGGTGCTTGAACTCGTCAAATGTTTTACGTTGGTACGCTTTAACCACATCTGACACAAACTGCTCAGCGTGAATGTAGAGAACTTTGGCGTCGGGCCTATCGGCCAGCAGTTTGTTGCCCACCGCATGCACCAAGTGGGTCTTACCCAAGCCCACACCGCCGTAGATGAACAGGGGGTTGTAAAGATGGCCGGGCATGGTGGCCACATGCATGGCCGCAGCGCGCGCCATGCGGTTGGCCGAACCCTCGACGAGGGTGTCAAAAGTGAGCGCGGTATTCAAGCGATGGCGATGGCCATCAGGGGGCGTTTCGTCAGGGGCATCGACTGCATCGGGCCGCGCCTCTAGTGCAGCCTTTGCCATTGAAAATGCAGTTTTTCCTTGCGCTTCTCTGGTAGTAAGTGCTAACTCGATTTGAATTTTCTGACCATGCAATCTGGACAAGACGTCGGCCAATTTGGCGCTGTATTGAGCTCGTATCCAATCTAATTTGAAACGGTTGGCCACAAACAAAGTGACCTTCGAGAAGTCATCTGAAACCTGCGCGGTCAGCGGCTTGATCCACGTGTTGAACTGCTGCTCAGGGATCTCCTGCGCCAACTCGTCTAGGCACACTTGCCAGAGCGCTTGGCCGGCTTCGTCTGCGTCCGAGGGGTGCTGTCCGTTGCTCATTGGCAGGCGCCTAGGGTGTGGACAGATGGTTGTTTCATTGGACTCAAAAGTAACTTTATCAAGAGTTTATCCACATGCACGTCGGACGGGTTGCCCCATCATAAACCAGAATTTTCAGACGGGTCCATCGATATTTTCAAGGCAAATACTGGCCAGGGTTTGCCAGCCCCCAGAAAGTTTGCGATAATCGCCGGTTTCCCCCAAAAATATCTGACTCAAAATGAAACGCACTTATCAACCCTCTAAAACACGCCGCGCACGTACACACGGCTTTTTGGTCCGCATGAAAACACGCGGTGGCCGTGCCGTGATCAATGCACGACGCGCCAAAGGCCGTAAACGCTTGGCCGCTTAAGCCTGGTCATTGCGCCTTGTTTGATCTGATGGCTTGATTGACTTGGTCTATTGACTTGTTTATCGGGCCATCCCATGACTCAGCAGTGGTGTGCAGCGATTAAAAACCCGCCCTCAATTCCAAGCTGCCCTTGCTGGCGGCACGGTCTCTCGCACCCCACATTTCGCACTGCATCGTCTTAGCTTGACTGAATCTGGTCCTCCAGTGGCAGCCCCTCCGGTCGGTACAACACACGCCCCTTTGTTCCACCCGCAAGATGTTTGGCTAGGTGCCATGATCCCCAAGCGCTGGGCCCGACGTGCAGTCACCCGCAATACCATTAAACGTCAAATCTATGCCATCAGCGCCCAGTTTGAGGTTCGCTTGCCGTGTGCCGCCCATGTCGTCCGTTTGCGCTCAGGCTTTGATCGACAACAGTTCATCAGCGCCTCATCTACGCTTCTCAAACAAGCTGTCCGGCTTGAACTTGAGCAGTTGTTCGAACGTGCAGCCAAACAGCCATGATTCAGAAACTATTGATCGGCATTGTGAAAGGTTATCGCCTTTTTCTCAGCCCTTGGTTAGGATCGGCATGTCGGTTTGAGCCCACGTGCTCCATTTATGCATTAGATGCTTTAAAGCAACATGGCGCTGGGGCTGGCAGTTATCTCACCCTCAAACGCATAGCCCGTTGCCAACCGTGGTGCAATGGTGGTCACGACCCGGTGCCCGAACAAGCACCCAAGTGGCTTTCGCGTTTATTGCATCACCCGTTAACTCACCCCTCTTCGAAGAAGTCTTCATGAACGATATCCGCCGCACCTTTTTATGGGTCATTTTTGGCTTCTCAATGGTTCTTCTCTGGGACCAATGGCAGGTTTACAACGGCAACAAAGCCACGTTCTTCCCAAAGCCCGTTGTCGCCACGGCTGAAAAACCGGTTGTGTCCAATGCGACACCGGCCGATGTGCCCACGGCATCACAGAGCAGCACCTCAGCCGCCATTTCGGCACCTAACACTGCAAGAGCATCACAAGTGCCCGGCGTTGCCGCGCCTGCTGCGGCCGTCACTCGCGACAGCATTGAAGTCAAAACCGATGTCCTGAGGCTCAGATTTGACACAGAAGGTGGCTCGCTGCTGCACTCAGAGTTTTTAAAATATGGCGATCTTTTAGACAACCAGAAATCTTTCATTTTGTTGGACGAAAGCAAAGCGCGCGTCTATGTTGCTCAAACAGGCTTGATTGGTGGCCCTTTTGCTTCGCACAAAACACCGATGCAGTTCACCGGCGAACGTGAGCTCAAAGAAGGCCAAAATGAGTTGACCCTGAAGTTTGAATCTGCCGACATCGGCGGCTTGAAATTGGTCAAAACCTACACCTTGACTCGGGGCAGTTATGCTCTGAAAGTGGCACACCAGGTGGTTAACACAGGCACCGCCCCTGCTGCGCCTCAGTTGTACGTTCAACTCGTCAGGGATGGCAACAAGCCCGATGGCGAGTCTGCCTTTTACTCCACCTTCACAGGTCCTGCCATTTACACAGACGCCAAAAAATATCAGAAGATCGAATTCACCGACATTGAGAAAAACAAAGCTGACTTCGAGAAAACCACTCAGCAAGGTTATGTGGCCATGGTTCAACACTACTTTGCATCAGCCTGGGTCTTGCCCGCCAATACGCCGCGTGAAAACTTCGTGCGCAAAGTAGATGCCAATTTGTATTCTGTTGGCATGATCACACCCTTTAACGAAGTGGCACCTGGCCAATCTAAAACCCTTGATACCACCTTGTTTGTTGGACCTCAAGAAGAGAAGATGCTAGAAGCTTTAGCGCCTGGCTTGGAGTTGGTCAAAGACTACGGCTGGTTAACGGTCTTGGCAAAACCGCTTTATTGGTTGCTCGATCGTTTGTTTGGATTCTTGCAAAACTGGGGCTGGGCCATTGTGGCTCTGGTGTTCTTGCTCAAGTTGGCTTTCTATTGGCTCAACGCCAAAGCCTATTCCAGCATGGCCAAGATGAAAGCCATCAATCCCAAAATCATGGAAATGCGCGAGCGTCTAAAAGACAACCCGCAGCAAATGCAACAGGAGATGATGCGCATTTACCGCGAAGAGAAAGTCAACCCCATGGGCGGTTGCTTCCCCATCATGGTTCAAATCCCCGTGTTCATTGCGCTTTATTGGGTGTTGTTGTCATCCGTTGAAATGCGCAATGCGCCTTGGGTTGGCTGGATTCACGACTTGTCAGCACCCGACCCCTACTTCATCTTGCCCGTGGTCATGACGCTGTCCACAATGCTGCAAACCGCGCTCAACCCTGCGCCACCCGACCCCATGCAAGCCAAGTTGATGTGGATCATGCCTTTGGTGTTCAGCGTGATGTTCTTCTTTTTCCCCTCGGGCTTGGTGCTCTACTGGATTACCAACAACATTTTGTCCATTGCACAGCAATGGGTCATCAACACCAGAATGGGTGTACCGCCGCAGTTCAATCTGCCAAAATTCAATTGAACGCCCTTCATTCAACAGCAGGGCCCATTGGCCTGCCTTGAAATGACCAACACAG
>CANNNB010000232.1 GCA_947505995.1 Comamonadaceae bacterium | reverse complement strand
TTTTCTGTAGATGCCTAGCTCTACGCAGACCAACGCAAAAAGAATCAGTGGACCAAAAATAATCCAATGCCATTCCATGTTACCTATGAATGTTTCATGGGTGTAGTGACCAGACAGGGCGCACACGGCAAACACATAGGCAACGACACCTATGCGGGAAAATCGAACTCCCCAATCAACCAACGTTGATGTTTTACCCTGCTTTGACAAAGTTAAAATAGCCAGCAGCATCAGTGCACAGCCAAGGCTGGCTGCTGCTAAACAGAACAGGGCATAACCCCAACCTGCAGAGATTTGGCCTGTCAGTCCGGCTACAAGCAGGGCAACGCCTGCACATGCTGCTACTTTGAAGCTCGCAGGTTGATTGCCTAGAGTCTTCTGAGGTGAAGCAGAAGTTGAAAGCATCTAAGTTAGCTCAAGAGAGCTTGAGTTGCAGTCATTTTAGGTGGTAACCGATTTGGCCTTTTGCGCTTCGCGCAAAGTATCTATCGCCAGCATGAGGGCGTGCAGTTCGGGGTCTCCACCTTTAATCTTTGCGTGGGTAAACACGCAGGCACGAGCTTTGTCAACCGCAACCAGAGCGTCCGATGCGTATGCGTCAGCACCAATTTTGTCACACCAAGCTTGACTGATGGGTGCGCCACCCACAAATACGCGCACATCTTCACGCAGTCCTTCTGCCTTGATGACCTTCAAAGTTTCCCATTGCATGTTCATCGTGGTCGTCAACAAAGCAGAGAAGCCCACAATCTTAGGTTTGTGTTTGCGAATTGCAGCGATGAAGTCTTCGGGAGGCACGGAAACGCCTAAGTCAACTACTGTGAATCCTGCAGCCTCAAACATCATGCCAACAATTTTCTTGCCAATGTCATGCAAGTCTCCTTGAACCGTACCGATGACCACAGTACCAATGTCTTCTCCTTTTTCAGCAACGATCAAAGGCTTGAGCGTACCCAGTGCAGCTTGCATGCATTTGGCAGACATCATTACCTCTGGCAAAAAATATTCGTCCATCTTAAATCGACGACCTACTTCGGCGATGCCCATTGCCATAGGGCCTGCAATTAAAGTTCGCGGTGCAACTCCCTTGCTTAAGGCGATTTGAATCAGATTGTTTGTTGTGTCATGCTCTCCATCGACAATATTCCACTCCAGTACATGAAACAATTCTTTCAACTCTGCTGGTGCGTCACTCCACCGGTCAGTCGTTCTTGAATCTTCAATGTCATATTGCAGGTCTTCGATGTCATTTTCTTTATCGGTATCAATGATGATTGGCATTTGCCTTTTCCTTCTGAGTCGTATATCAATTGAGTCTGTTCGAATTCTTGAAAGTTTTACTCAGCAACGGTGTCTTCGTTCCGACGGCGACGTGCTTTTTTCTCAGACCAAGGTTCGTAATCTGCGCCGGTATCAGCTCCTGGCGGGGGTGTCTCTGGCAATGGGTAAACACCATATTCATGGGCCTCATCAATCATGGCGAGCACATTTTCAGTAGGCACGTCATGCTCGAGTCGATGGGAGCTGCTGAGAAGAAAACCGCCGCCTCGACCCATTTCCCAAATTCTCGCGCGAACTTCTGCACGAACTTGCTCCATTGATCCCCATGGAAGGGTTTCTTGAACGTCTATGCCGCCAAAGAAAAACATTTCTTTTCCCAGTAGGCGTTTGCGGGAAGCTGGGTTCGAGTGGCGGGCTACTTTCGGTGGCAAACTGTCATGTCCATCAACGCCGCAGTCCATGAGACCCCTCATGAAGGGCTCTGCCAATGCACCACATGTGTGAAATTGAATTTTACCGTTAGGGTTCTTCTTCAGGTAGTAGTCTCTGATCGTTTGAATGGACCGTAAATAATGTGGTTTGAGTTGCTCATTGAACATGGCCAAAGACTGGAAACTGGTTTTTTCACTGGCCAAGTCTTCAGGACTCATCCGCATCCAGTCCATGTATTCTCCACACTGATCAATCATGGCCTTGTTGGTTTCAATTTCCAAATCAACAAGCTTGGTCAAAAGGGCATCTAAAAATTTGGGTGACTCGATAAAGTCAGAGAAAATTTTTGCGTATCCAACCATGTATTTGGCTTGCTCATAAAGCCCGCCGCGGCCAGCTTGCCCCATCAGTGCGAAGGGCGTGTTTTCTCGAATGTACTTGCAGTACTCACGCAAGCTCATGCCGGGAACTGGTGAGTCATTCCACATCGCAGGGTCCCTAGGATCGGGCCATGGATAGGCTTCCAACATTCTCAAGCCCTCTTCTAGCGGTGCACTGGTGGCATGGAAGAGTGGGTAACCGATCATTTCGTAATAACCACCACGTTCGTGTGGCGTCCACTTGCGAACCACGCCCCATTCGTCCACGTTGATTTCTGCATTTGGAGGGGAGATTCCCATATCGAAAGGAACTTCCTCAAAGCGAATGGGCCGAAACCCAGGCGATCCGCCCATTGGACCCATGGAGATTCTCAGGAAATCCAGGTCCAGTTTGTAAGCTAAATCAATTTCAAAACTGACGTCTGTGGTCCAGGTGGTTGAGCCTGTCCGGTAGTCTCGTGTGTCTGCCTTGTAGTCAAGTCCTACGGCTTTTCGAAGGTTCTGGTAGCCCTCAATGGTTCCCCACAGTCCGATTGGAACACGGTCTGGTTCGCGCAATTGGAGTGCATCCAGCACGCGCTGGCGTTGAGGGGCGATGGCCTTGCCTTTGATTGTCGTCATGGTTACCTCGTGAGCGGGACAGAGCCCAGATAGTTGCTTGACATTAACTCGAATGCTTCACCTTGTAAAAAAAGCTTTGCATTCGATTTCACTTACATGCACCTTAACCCTAAATTCAATAAATTAGACTACTGATGCCTGCAATCCATCCATGCGTAAGGCGCATAGCATCAGATCTAAAAGGTGTTGATTTCAAAAAAAAACCCACTTTTTTGGAGTGGGCTTTTAAATTATTTTTGCCAAGGAACCGGGAACTCTTTGAAGTTGCCCCCGGTGTACACCACATACGACATTTCTCGAACAATGAAATGTTCTGGAGCATTTCCTTTGTTGATGGTGATAGTTGGTACAACACTCTCTTTCCAGTCCTTGATTGTCTCCATGGTGTCAACAAAGCGATCACGAGTGATGTTATCTCTGCCCATTCTTTTCAGAGCTTCGGTAGCCACTTGAGCACCAGCAAAACCCCATAAGTGAAGTGCATCAGGCTCTTCTTGGGGATAGTATTTCTTCAAAACTTGAAGAGCTTGTTTAATGGGTGCTGCTGTGGAACTAAAGTCCCGAAATATGGTGGTGAAATAGACGCCTTCTACAGCTTCTTGACCAGCCAGTTCAGGGACTTTGGGACTCTTTCCGAAGAACACATTGACCACGGGTGCTTTCCAGTTGAGCTTGCGCCGTTCTGTGTAAAACTTGGCGGCAGGTTCGGGTGCACAAGAGCAAATCACAGCATCTGGATTTGCATTTTTCATGGCCAAAACTTGCGATTGGACATCCACATCTTTAGGTTCATAACCTTGCTCCGCAACTAGTTCAATGCCATGACGGGCAAGCACAGATTTGATGCCTTCAAGGTGTGTTTTACCAGAGGGGTCATTTTGATAAAGCAATGCAATTTTCTTTGCTTTTAAAACTTCTTTGGCAAAGCGGACAATGTCTCTTCCTTCATCCATATAACTTGGGTAAAGTGGGAAAACCCATTTGCTTGGTATTTCCAAGGGTTTAGCTGCTCCTGTGCCTGCCCCAACGATGGGTATTTTCTGTTCAACAACATAGTCAATAACGGCCATGGTTGGGGCTGTTCCCAATGGGGCCACAAGTGCGAAGCATCCGTCTCTCTCAACAAAGCGTTTGACGATACCCACTGTCCTTGCCGGCTCGTATTTGTCATCGACCATGTTGAACTTCACCATGCGACCATTGATACCGCCAGTTGCATTGACATGGTTAAACCAGGAATCTGCACCTCTGCCCAT